>JAFLKA010000492.1 GCA_022712735.1 Marinosulfonomonas sp.
TGGTGTTCCTTGTGCTGTGGCTATTCTTCGGGTTCCGGTTTTCATTCTGGGTCGTGATGGGCTTGCCGGTTTCATTCATGGGCGGCGTCGCTTTGATGGCGCTTGTCGGCTATTCGCTAAATCTGATGACAACGCTGGGCCTGTTGATCGTGATCGGTTTGCTGATGGACGATGCGATCGTCATTTCGGAAAACATCGCCCGTTTGCGCGAAAAGGGCCGCAGCCCGCTCGAGGCTGCGACCGAAGGGGCCGCGCAGGTGTTTCCTAACGTGATGGCCTCGTTTGCCACCACCGCAATGATCTTTGGCTCGCTCGCCTTTCTGTCTGGCGACCTGGGGGCGGTGTTGCGCGTTGTGCCGGTGGTGATGTTGTTTGTCCTAATGGTGTCATTGGTCGAGGCATTCCTGATCCTGCCACACCATCTGGTTCACACGCTTGAGGTGCAAAAGAAACCGGGCCGCGTGCGGGCGTGGGTTGAAAAATCTATGAACTGGATGCGTGATGAGGCCGTTGGCCCAATCGTCGATCTAACCATCCGCTGGCGCTATGCCACGGCAGGCGTGGCCTTTGCGATACTGCTGGTTTCCGCCAGCATGCTGGCAGGTGGCTATCTGAAATTCACCGCCTTTCCCGAACTGGATGGCGACACCATCGTGGCGCGGGTTCTGCTGCCGCAGGGCACCCCACTGGCGCGCACCGAAATTGTTGTGGCCCAGCTTGAGGCGGGACTGGACAAGGTCAACAAAGAATTGTCACCGCAACAGCCCGACCGTGCCGAGCTGATTCAGCATGTTTCGGTTTTCTACGGAGTCAATCGTGATGCGTTTGAAACAGGCGCGCATGTGGTCACAGTCAGCGTTGATCTGTTGCCATCAGCCGACCGCATCAGCCGCCCCGACGCCATCATGGAGCTATGGCGCAACACCGTTGGCCCGCTGCCCGATGTCCTAAGTTTGAAATTCGCGGAATCCACTATGGGGCCTGCCGGCATCGCCATTGATCTGCGCCTGAAGGGTGATGATCTGGTGGCGCTGAAATCTGCTGCAATCGAATTGCAGGACTGGGTCTGGCAATATCAGGGCGTGACTTCGGTTATGGATGATCTGCGCCCCGGCAAACGCGAAATCCAGATCAGACTAAACAATGCGGCGGGCCCAATGGGTATCACGGCCGCGATGATCGCCGATCAGTTGCGAGGTGCTTATTTCGGCACCACGGTCAGCGAAATGCAGGTCAACGGGCAGTTGCTTGAGGTGACAGCCCAGTTCGCCGATGCAGATCAGGAAAGTTTTGCCAGATTTGACACATTCATCATAACCCGACCCGATGGATCCTTTGTTCCGCTTAGCGTGGTGGCCGACGTTGAAATCGGCCAAGGCTATAGCCGAATTAACCACGAAAACGGTATCCGCACCGTTACCGTTCAAGGCACCATTGATACACGGATTGCCAACTCGAACGCGATTGTCAGCGATACCCTGTCAAAAATTGTGCCGGACCTTATGGAGCGTTACCCCGGCGTTCATATCGATGTTGAAGGCCAGAATGCCGAGGCGGGGAAGACCCAGAAATCCATGCTCAAGGGGTTCATGATTGGTCTGGTTGGTGTCTTCTTGCTGCTCAGCTTTTTGTTCCGCTCATATGTGGAGCCGATTGTGGTGATGTTGATCATCCCCCTGTCACTGTCCGGATCGATTTTTGGCCATATGGCAATGGGGCTGGATTTTTCGATGCCCAGCATGCTGGGGTTTGTCGCGCTGGCGGGGGTTGTGGTGAACAACTCGATCCTGCTGGTTGATTTCGTCAAACACGAGCACGGTGATTCCATGACGGTGGCTATCGCTGCTGGGCGCGCCGCCCGTGCCCGTTTCCGCGCGATTTTCCTGACCACCACCACCACAATCGCTGGCATATTACCGATCCTGACGGAAACCAGCCTTCAGGCACAAATCCTGATCCCGCTGGTGGCCAGCCTTGCATTTGGCCTGCTGTCAGCCAGCCTTATCGTGTTGTTCGCCCTGCCCGCCATCTATGCAATTCTGGACGATATGGGGCTAAGCACTTTGGCCAAAGAACGCAAACAGGCGGCGGGAAAATAGACCACCGCCTGTTATTTAACTAGCAGATTAGGCGATGCGATCACCTTTTTTGATCTTGACCGTCCGGTTATCGACCGCTGGCAGCATGCGTGCCGGATCACGGGTGATCATCACGTCAATCACCGTAGGCCGACCGGTCTCCGCAAACGCTTCGGCCAGTGCGGGGGCCAGTTCATCGGGGGTTTCCACCCTGATTCCGTGGCAACCCATCGCCTCGGCGACATTGGCGTAATTGGTTTCAGACAGGTCCGAGGATTGGTAATTCCCCTCGCCATACATCAGGTGTTGCAGCGCCTTCACGTAGCCCGAGGCAGCGTTGTTCACCACTATGATGGTGACGCCCAAATTCATCCGCCGCGCGGTTTCCAACTCGCCCAGCACCATGTTGAAACCACCGTCCCCCGTCAGGCCAACCACCACCGCACCGGGCGCGGCCAGTTGCGCACCCATCGCGCCGGGCAGACCGTAACCGATAGAGGCAAAGCCGCGGTCCGGCACAAAGGCGCGGGTGGCTTTTTTGGTGTCGAACAGCAAGCCGCCCCAATGGGCCGCAAAACCACCATCGGCAATCAGGTAGCCATCCTCGGGCAGCGCTTTGTTGATTTCAGTGATCAGGCGGGCCATGTGAACGGGGGATTCGTCAGAATAGAGCCGCTCGGAAACATCCTTGCGCCACGCTTCCATTGCCATCGGAATTTCGGCCAGATACGCCGTGCGACTGGCTTTTTGTTGCGCCGCATTACCATTCAACGCTGCTGAAATATCCTCAAGACCTGCCTTGGCATCGCCCCATAGGCGCAGAGTTGGTTGATAGGTGCGGCCCATCTCCTCGGCCACGGAATCCAGATGGATCACTCGCGCACCCACCGCCGGAATCGAATACCGCTTGGTGGCGATTTCGCCCAGTTTGCAACCGACTACCAACAGGCAATCGCTTTTCTCGATCAGGTCATTCGCAATCCGGTCATAGCGCCCGAACAACCCAGCACTAAGCGGGCTGTTGCAAGCAATAGCGCCCTTGCCGGTCAGCGTGTGGGCCACAGGAATGCCGCAAGCCTCGGCAAGATCGGTCACCGCAGATTGCGCGCCCGACAGGTGGATACCCCCGCCGACCAACAACATCGGACGTTTGGCAGCGGCAAGCATTTTGGCCGCTTCAACCACACCATCCGCATCGGGGCGACAACGGATTGCCGGTATCTGGCAATGCGCCGGATCAGCCACAAAATCGCTTTCCATAAATTCGAACACCCCGTGCGCCACGTCTTCGGGCACGGAAACCACCACTGGGCCGGGGCGGCCAGATGTGGCCAGCATAAAGGCACGGCGGATCATCTCAGGTATCCGCGCCACCGATTCAACCCGCAGCAATTCCTTACAGGCAGGCCGCAGGATGGTGACCTGATCTGTCTCCTGCGTCATGTTTTTGCCCGCATGATCGCGGTTCGCATCACCAATGATCGCAACGATGGGTGATCCCGCATTCAGCGCCTCGACCAATCCGGTGACAAGGTTTGTCGCCCCAGGCCCAAGCGTGGCATCGACCAGCCCAACGCGGTTTGAAACCTTGGCATAAGCGTCCGCCGCAAACACCGCGCAACGCTCGTCATTGATCAGGTTGTGGTTCAGCCCTAATCGGCGCGCCGCATCATAAAACGGCAGCAATTGAAAGCCGCCCATGCCAAACATCGGGCCAGCATTATGGGCCAGCAACATCCGTGCGATGGCTTCACCACCTGTCATTTCTTCCATACTCATTTTCCCAATGTCTCCTGTGCTGCGGTGACGATCATCGCCTCTGTCACCCGCATTTTATCTTCTAGATTTGGCGCATAAGCGACCAAGGAGCGCGGTGCACCCAAGCGTCTAACCGGCCCGCGCAATGCGTCGCCTGCCTGCTCGACTACCGTCGCAACCACCTCGGCCCCGAAACCGCCAACAGCCACCGATTCATGCGCCACAACCAAGCGGCCGGTTTTGCGCACTGATGCGATCACCGCCTTTTTGTCCCACGGCCACAGGCTGCGCAGGTCGATCACCTCGGCGTCTACACCGTGCGCCGCTAATGTCTCGGCGGCCTGCACACACAGGTTCGCCGTGTCCGACCAGCTAACAATCGTCACGTCCGCGCCAACACGCCGAATGGCCGCTTTTCCCAATGTGACCTCGAGCGACGTATCCACCTCGCCCTCCATGCCCCAGATGTTTTTATGCTCCAGATAAACCACGGGATCATCGCATTTGATCGCCGCCTTCATCATCGAATAATTGTCTTGCGGCGTGGCGGGACAAAGCACCACCAGCCCCGGAATATGCACATACCAGCTCTCGAGCGATTGCGAATGTTGTGCGGCGGATGAGCGCCACAAACCGATTGGTTTACGGATCACCATCGGCGCGCGGGACTGACCGCCAAACATGAAACGGGCCTTGGCGATCTGGTTGACCAGCTCGTCGGTGGCACAGAGTGCGAAATCAGAAAACCTCATTTCAACGATGGGCCGTGTGCCGACCATCGCCGCGCCAAAGGCAGCACCCATGATGGCTGCCTCGGAAATCGGCGTGTCGGCAATGCGGTCTTTGCCGAACTCTTCTTGCAGGCCCAGATACTGGCCAAACACCGAGCCACGGCCCAAATCTTCGCCCACACACCACACGGTTTCGTCCGCGTGCATCATCTCACGCACAGCCTCGCGGCTGGCCTCTACATAGGTCATTTTCACCATCAGTATGCCTCCACTGTCGGGCTGCCGATGTCCTGAACATCCTCAAGCGCCATGTTGTCATTGGGGAATGGGCTGGCGGCTGCATCGGCCAACACTTGCATCATTTCTGCCTGTGCTTGCATGTGGATTTCATCCAGTTCCGCACCGCTTACCCCCATCGTGGCCAACACCGCACGTTGGCGGACAATCGGATCGCTCTCCGCTTTCTTGCGTAACGCTTCGCCCTCTGGCCGATATCCGGCAGGGTCAAACGATGTGTGCCCCGTACGCCGATAAGTGATCGCGTGCAGCATTTCCGGACCACCACCGGCACGGATGCGGGCGGTGATTTGGGCGGTGACATTGGCCACCGCCTCGACATCATTGCCATCCACCGTGGTTGCCCGCAGGCCCAGTGCTTCGGCCCGCACTGCGGCACCCCCGCCACCTGTAACCGAGGCCGTCTTGGTGGTCGCAGAATACTGGTTGTCCTCGCAAACAAACAGGATTGGCAGATCGAACACCGAGGCCCAGTTCAACCCCTCAAGGAACGGCCCGCGATTGATTGCGCCATCGCCGAAAATATCGACAACGATCCGTTTGCTACCCTGCAATTTGAACGCATGTGCAGCCCCCGCCGCGATGGTGATGTTGGCTCCGACCACGCCGTTAGCCCCCAGCATGCCAACGCCGAAATCGGCGATATGCATCGAGCCGCCCTTACCGCCGCAGCAACCGCCTTCACGGCCCAACAACTCGCGCATCATCGCCAACCCGTCAGCCCCTTTGGCCAAGGTGTGCCCGTGCCCACGGTGCGTGGACAGCAGGATGTCGTCACGGTTGAAATTGCACATCACACCCGCCGCCACGCCCTCTTGACCAATCGAGGGGTGGATCGCGCCCAGCACCAATCTGTCGCGTTCAGCTGCCAGACAGGCCTGTTCTTCAAACGCACGGATTCGCTCCATCATGGTCAGCAAATCGCGGGCACGTTTGGTGTTATGATCTGATGTTGTCATCTCTATCCTTGCTCCATTTCATCCATCCGGCGCGCCAATAGCGTCGCTTCCTGCGTTAAGGCAGGCATGAGTATCTCGGTGATCCGCTCAGGGGTCATTCGGGCATCAACCGCGCCAATTGCCAGTGCTGCGACGACACGATTGGTTGCGGTGATGACCGGCACCGAAACGGCACTTGTTCCGGCCACAATCCGCCCGATATTGGCGGCATAACCCGTATCCTGATAGGCGCTAAACCCCGCCGAAATATCCGCATCAGTGATGCCATATTCAGCCATCCAGCCTTGGTTGGCCGCAAGGATCGAGATGCGTTTTGCATCGCCCAACGCGCAAAACAGTGCTAGCGCCCCCGCCCCAACCCCCATCGGACGCCTATCGCCAATGTTCAGGGTCAATGTGCGGATCGGATAGGCCCCGGTCGCCCGCGCTACGCAGATCGCCGTCGCGCCTTCGGGGACCGACAGGAAAACCGTGTCTTCTGACAAGGCCGCCAACCGCGCCATGCCGCGTTGCGCCATGCCTGCGATATTGCTGCGAGCAGCTGTTAGGGAGATTTGCGCCAGTTTGTGGCCCAACAGGTATAGGCGGCTTTCAGGGTCCTGAAACACAAACCCGACGTCCTGCATATTAGCCAGAACCCGAAATGCGGTGGTTTTGGAAAACCCGCTGCGTTCGACAATCTGGTTCAGCGCCAGCCCGTCGGGGGCCAGTGTCAGCACATCAATGATGCGGGCTGCGCGGGCGATGGACCCTGTTATCGCTGCAATTTCCGTCATGCCCCACCATTATTCCGTTTATCGGAACGATACGTTCTGTTATGGTGTAATTCATTCAAAGCGCGAGTCAAGAACCATGACCATCGAATTACTGGATTCCATCACTGACGCCACCGATACAACGGTTGGCAAAATCGTGGTCAGCGGGTCGCACGGCGGCATGTATCCGGCAGCCGTGGCCTCACTGGCGCGGGCACGGGCGGCTTTGTTCAATGATGCGGGCATCGGGCTGGATCAGGCCGGTGTCGAGGGGGTTTTGGCACTGGCCGATGCGGGTATGGCGGCGGCAGGGGTGGATTGCAACACCTGCCATATAGGATCAGCCCGCGACACGCTAGAGCGGGGCATTATCAGCGTGGTTAATCCGATTGCCACAAGCTTGGGGCTCACTGTTGGTATGTCCGCGACTAAAGCCCTCGAATTGCTGGCCAACGTGCCACAACCCCATGCAACACTAAAGCCATACGCCGAGGCCCGCCAAACTGTCACCATCGGTGCAGATGGCCTTACGGCAGAACTTCTCGACTCGGCTTCGCTGGTCAACGCCAGCGACACAGGCAAAATCGTGATTACCGGATCACACGGCGGTCTGATTGGCTTTGATCCGACCCGTGCGATCAAAGCCCCTGTTCGCATCGCCGTCTTTAACGACGCAGGGTTTGGGGCGGATAACATCGGCACCACACGCCTGCCCGCACTTGAGGCCCGCACCATCGCCGCCGTTACTGTGTCCTGCGAAACAGCCCGTATTGGCGACGCTGCTTCAGCTTTGGAAACCGGTATTATATCAGCCCTGAACCCATCCGCCCAACAGGCGGGTGCCGCCATAGATATGCCTCTGTTCACTTGGCTATCTACCCTTGAGCGCTAGACAGATAACGATACAACCGCTATCCGTTTCCCATGAAAAAAACTGTTGATCCGCTATCCTCTGTCACTGACGCGCTGACCTGTTTTCAAAACGGTCTTGCGCAAATGCAAACTGCCATCGCCGCGCCGGAACTGGCGCAGGCCGTCACTGGTGCTGCCGAACTTATCTTTAATATGAAGGGGCGGTTAATCCTGTCTGGCATCGGCAAAAGCGGCCATATCGCCCGCAAGCTGGCCGCGACATTTGCCTCCACTGGCACACCCGCCTTTTTCATTCATGCATCCGAGGCCAGCCACGGCGATCTGGGCATGATCCAGAGTGACGACGTGTTGCTATTGCTGTCATGGTCCGGTGAAACCAAAGAATTGGCCGACATCATCGCCTATGGCCTACGGTTCGATGTGCCGATAATCGGCATCACGGGGCGGGCGAACAGCACATTGGCAAACAAAGCGCAGTTTCCTATCGTGCTGCCCAAGTCCGAGGAGGCCTGCCCGCATAATCTTGCTCCGACCACATCGACGCTATTGCAACTGGCGATGGGCGATGCGTTGGCGGTGACGTTACTGCGGATGCGCGGCTTCACCGAGGAAAGTTTCCGCAATTTCCACCCGGGTGGCAAGTTGGGATCAGCCCTGATGCCAGTGCGCGATATCATGCACAAAGGTGCGGATCTACCGCTGGTGGCGCTGGACGCGCCGGTGATCGAGGTGATTTCCGAGATTTCCGCCAAGGGGTTTGGCATTGTCGGAATGCAGAACCCCGATGGATCACTTGCGGGGGTGATTACGGATGGCGATATCCGGCGATATCTGGAAAGCAACGCGCAAGGGACCCTGCAATCGGTGATTGGGGACGCCAAGGCCGTTAGCTTGATGACCAAAGGCGGCGTAACGATTGACCCTGACCGTTTATGCGCACGGGCACTGAATGTGATGCAGACAAAGCGGATCACAGCGGCCTTTGTTATAGACGGCGGCATACCCGTCGGGCTGATCACTGTGCATCAGCTGCTGCAACAGGGCGTTGCATAGCCCCAGAATGGTTTCGCTATAAATGGGCGGCACGCCTCACGCATGTTGAGGTTAATGCTACTGCCCTTTGTTCAGGGCTTCTAGGCGTTCAAGATTAGCAATCGAGCTCAGCATCAAACGGTCTTGGCTCCAGTCGCTCTGATCTTGTATCGCAATTGTTGATACCGCGATCAAACCGATCAGCAATGCCATCAGCCAGCGTTTCGGACGATTGGATTGCATTTCTCCTTGCGATCTACACAGAGATTCAATTCTTTGCTGCAATAGCCTGACCCCATCGACACCAAATATTTTGCGCTCACACTGGACCAGTGCGACGCTCGGCAACACAATTCTATTGCGCGGGTGTTTGGCCAAACTGTCATAGCAAACCCGCAGTAAACAATCGCAATATGCCCGCACATTAATATGGTTGTGTTGCAGAACCTGTTGGTCGCACGCCAGTTCCCGCAATTGTTCGATCTGGCGCTTCCAGAAATAAATAACGGGGTTCCAGAAAAACACGGATTTCAACAATTCCAGCCCGATCTCCCATTCCACATCCCGCTGGCGAAAGTGCTGGAGTTCATGGGCGAGCGCGATTTTCAGATCTTCACTTCGTGACAGCATTGCGGACGGGATTACTATGTAGCGTCTCCGTAGGCTGCGGGCAGAAAATGGCACTGATGTGGTATCAGACAAGCGTAGATACAGGGTGCCAAAGCGGCGCCAAGGATAACTGCGGCCAATGATATTTCGCAGTTGAAACCCGGCAATAACACACCGCAGGAAAAAACCCAGACATCCGGCAATCATCAGTGCCGCAACCATGAAACCCAACCACCCCGTTGGCTGTAGAAGGTTCACACGCAAGGTATCACGCAACCTTAAAGCCTGTTCAAATTCAACGGCCTGCATTTCAAAGGTGCCATTCAGGTATTGGGCCAAAACAAAGTCTGACAGATTTAGTGAAAATCCGGCAGGGATGGCGCCATACTGGCCTGCCAGATTGAAACCTAATACAAAAAGCGGGCTGAACAATATCGCCAGAAAGACGCAATTTAACAGGCGCAGTTGGGTGGAGTAGGCATATTTCATGCCAGATCGGTTTAGTAGAAACCGCACAATCAGCCAAAGGGAAAACGAAATCACCAGAAGAATATTGATGTTGATATAGGCATTAAAAATCGAGCTAGCTTGTATCATTTTTCAACCTCTTTTCGATCAAGGCCCGAATTTCCTCTAGCGCGTCTTCTGTCATGTCTGAATCATCGACAAGCCGTGCAACCAGAATGGACGGCGTATTATCGAACAGATTCTCCGACAGTTTTTTCAGCGAGCGCGATTGATACGCGTCTTTTTCCAGCAAGGGTTTATAGATAAATATTTTGCCCTGTTTGGTGCTGGCGACAAATCCTTTTTGTTCAAGAATCCGCAAAATCGTGGCGGCAGAAGTATAGGCAAGGTTGCGCGCCGGAGCCATTTTGGCCAACACGTCGCGCACAGATCCTTGCTCAAGCTGCCAAAGCAGGGTCATGAATTCCAGTTCGACCTCGGTCAAAAATTCAGATTTTTTATCTTTCATTCGCATCTTGCCTAGTAACCTTGCCTGTAAAACCATTCACCCAAGCCACTAAATACGAAAGCGCTAGTTTTCCCAAGGGTTTTTTCACCCGCTCTATGTGCCTTCACACCTTCCAAAAACAAAATGCCCCCCAGCAAATACTGAACCCCAATGGAAACCATAGTGGTTCGCCCATAATCCCCAGCCACGCCAGAAAAATGTATGCTGTGCCCAGAAACGTGATGAACAACCGGTCCCCGCGGGTGGTTGTCAGGCCCAAAATCCCCTTGCGTTCCCCCCCGCCCGGGTGGCGAATTTCAATAACTGTCAGCACCGCCATTGCCGAAAATATCCCGATAAAGACAAACGCTGTTGGCCACGTCCACGCCATCCAACCCAGCATTACACCCTCCCCAGAGCAAAGCCCTTGGCGATGTTGTTACGCACGAAATAAATCACAATCGCACCTGGGATGATGGTCAGGGTGCCAGCGGCGGCCAGCAGCCCCAGTTCGTAACCGGCGCTAGACGCGGTTTTGGTCATGGTGGCGGCAATCGGTTTAGCCGAAACAGACGTCAGGGTTTTGGCCAGCAACAGTTCCACCCACGAGAACATAAAGCAGAAAAACGCGGCCACCCCGACGCCGGATTTAATCGTAGGCAGGAAAATCGTGGTGAAAAAACGCGGGAAGGAATAGCCATCAACATAGGCAGTTTCGTCCAGTTCTTTGGGCACCCCGCTCATGAACCCCTCTAATATCCAGACCGCCAGCGGGATGTTGAACAGGCAATGCGCCAAGGCGACTGCCAGATGTGTGTCGAACAACCCGACAGCTGAATAGAGCTGGAAGAACGGCAGCGCAAACACCGCCGCCGGTGCCATCCGGTTTGTCAGCAACCAAAAGAACAGCTGTTTGTCGCCCAGAAAGCTGAAGCGCGAAAAGGCATAGGCGGCAGGCAGGGCCACGGTCAGCGAAATCATCGTGTTCAAGGTGACATACATGATCGAGTTGAAGTAGCCCCAATACCATGTTGGATCGGTGAAAATCACCTTGTAGTTGGCCAGCGTAAATTTTTGCGGAAACAGGGAAAACCCTGACAGGATTTCGCCGGTTGTTTTGAAGCTCATCGAGACCAGCCAATAGATCGGCAACATCAGAAACAGGATGTATAGTATCGGGATCAGGCTGCGTTTTTTCATCTTGTTCCCTCCTTTCTAGTTGCTGTCTTGCTTGTTCATCAGCGTATAGAACAGCCATGAAACCAGAAGCGTGATTGCGAAATATATCAGTGACATGGCCGCCGCTGGGCCCAAGTCAAACTGCCCCAGCGCGATCTTGACCAGATCAATTGACAACAGTGTGGTGGAATTGCCCGGGCCACCGCCGGTCAACACAAACACCTCGGTATAGATGTTGAAACTGTCCATAAACCGCAGCAGAATTGCGATGGTCAGAACCTGCTTCATTTTCGGCAGCTGGATGTATCTGAACACCGCCCAACTGGACGCGCTATCAATTTTGGCAGCCTGATAATAGGCATCAGGAATCGACACCAGACCGGCATAGCTGAGCAGCACAACCAGAGATGTCCAGTGCCACACGTCCATGATGATAATCGTTGCCCACGCCGCAAACGGGCTTTGGGTCATGTCGTAATCAATGCCTAGGGTTGTGTTCATCAGATACCCTAGCAGGCCGATGTCCGGCAGGGTAAAAATGTTCCACATTGCGCCTACCACATTCCACGGGATCAGCATTGGTAACGCCATCAGCACCAGACAGATCGACACCCAGAATCCTTCGCGGGGCATGGCCAGTGCGATCATGATGCCCAGCGGAACCTCGATTGCCAGAATAAGACCGGTGAACAGGAATTGTCGGCCCAGCGCCGCATGGAACCTGTCAGAGTTCAGCAGGCTCTCAAACCAGCCCATGCCCTCCCAGAAAAACAGGTTATTGCCAAAGGTTTCCTGAACCGAATAATTCACCACCGTCATCATCGGGATCAGCGCGTTGAACGCCACCAGCAACAAAACAGGGGCCACGAAAAACCAGCCTTTTTGGTGTTGTTTTTTCATGCGCCTGCTCCTGCGGCCTGACTTGCGATCCAGCCGTCCCGATACAGGCGGGTCTGATTCTGCTGAAAGCCAAGGGTAACTGTTGCGCCCTGCTCGGGCGCCTCACCAATTACGATGACCTTGATCTTGGTGTCGCCCGCACGGGCCTCGACCACGTAATGATGACCAACATCGGCCACTTTGGTGATCTGTGCCTCAATATCGCCCGCACCAGTTTTTACATATTCAGGCCGAACACCGATTTCGGTCATGCCGCCCTCGCCGCTAAACGGCCCTTCCAATGACACATGCTGGCCGTTAAAAAACGCCTGCCCTTCTCGCACCTCGCACGGCAGAATATTCATTCCGGGTGAACCAATGAAGTGGCCAACAAACGTGTGGGTCGGGCGGTCAAACAACTCGACCGGCGTGCCGATCTGCACGATCTCGCCATCCTGCATCACCACCACCTGATCGGCAAATGTCATCGCTTCGGTCTGGTCATGGGTCACATAGATCATCGTGGCGCGCACCCGCTGGTGCAGCTCTTTCAGCTTTGATCGCAGCTTCCATTTTAGGTGCGGATCAATCACGGTCAGCGGCTCGTCAAACATCACCACATTCACATCATCGCGCACCAAACCACGACCCATTGAAATCTTTTGCTTGTTGTCCGGTGACAGCCCAGCGGCGCGCAGCTTCAGCATATCACCGACTTCCAGCATCTCGGCAATCTCGTTCACGCGCTTGGCAACAGTCGGCTCGTCCACACCGCGATTGCGCAGTGGAAAAGCAAGGTTATCGTAGACCGTCATCGTATCGTAGATCACCGGAAACTGGAAAACCTGCGCGATGTTGCGCTGATCTGGCGGCAGGTCGGTGACATCAACATCATCAAACAGGATACGCCCTTCGGACGGGGTGAGCAGCCCTGAAATGATGTTCAACAGCGTGGTTTTCCCGCAACCCGATGGCCCCAGTAACGCATATGCCCCGCCATCCTCCCACGTCAGGTCAATTTCCTTTAACGCATAATCCTCCGGCACCTTCGGGTTCGGGTAATAGCTGTGCCGCAGATTTGAAAGTGTGATTTTTGCCATGCCTTGCCCCCCTTATGCTACGCGCGTGCCGTTGGCCGCGAAATAGAAACACTTGGATGTATCCATGAAAAACGTGCAGTCCTCGCCGATCCGATAAGGGTAAACCCCACGGGAAAGTGATACCCATTTATTGGTCCCCAGTTTAAAATGGGCCGAGCTGTTGGAGCCACTTAGCTCTGTCACCTGCACCCTTCCTGTCAGCGCAACTTCATCGTCCAGATGGCGCAACGGCGAGACATGGACGGGACGAACCGCAACGGTATATTCACCGTCCTTCAACCCCAGCGCATCACCGGTTAGCGGCCAGCGCGTATCGTCATTCAAGATCGCCTGATCACCTTGCTTGCTGATCACGGATGAATTAATCGGCGGATCAGAAAACACCGCTGCCGACACCAGATCATGCGGGGCGCGGTAAATATCGGCGGTTGGGCCAAACTGGGTGACATATCCGTCGTTCATCAAGGCGGTGTAGCCGCCCAGCAACAGGGCCTCTTCCGGCTCGGACGTGGCATAAACCACCACCGCCCCACGGCCCGCAAACAGTTCGGGCAACTGGTCGCGCAATTCTTCGCGCAGTTTGTAGTCAAGGTTGGCCAAAGGCTCGTCCAGAAACACCGCTTTGCTTTCCTTGGCAATTGCCCGCGCCAAGGCGGTGCGTTGCTGTTGGCCGCCGGATAATTCATGCGGGCGCCGGTTTAACATCGGGCGCAATTGCAAAATGTCGGCGGCTTCTTCGACCCGCCCCTGAATTTCGGATTTGGCCATGCCTGCCACTTTTAGCGGCGAGGCGATATTATCAAAAACCGTCATGTGGGCGTAGTTCACAAAGAACTGGTGCACAAAACTGATATTGCGTTTTTGCGTCGATAGGCGTGTCACATCCTGCCCATCCATGAAAATCTGGCCGCTGCTGATTTTATCCAGACCCGCCATCAGTTTGATCAACGAGGTTTTGCCAGCGCCGGTTTCGCCAAGCAGGACGTTGAAATGCCCCGGCTCAAGGCGCAGCGATGTTTCTTTGATATGGGTAATCGCGCCGACGCGTTTGGTGATGCTTTTTAGTTCAAGCGTCATTTTATCTTCCTCAATGCGGCGGGTAATTTCGTTATCTGCATCCGAGGCCCCACATGGGGCCCCGGACAGTTGGCTTGCAAGAACCAAGCCAGTCAGGGAGGCAATTAGTTGGCTGCCCAGCGCGCAACAAGGTCGTCATAATTGACGGTGATACCTTGCGGTTTCTCGTTTTCAAGCGGTGGTTTGGCCCCACCATTTGCAAACCAGAATTCGGCGCTTTTTTCCTCGTTCAGACGTGGACCACAACCGCCATAAACATTGGCAGCCTCATCCACAGCCTGCATCCGAGCCATGGTGATATCCATTTCTTCGGCCAACCGGTCCATCGCTTGCTGCGGTGTAAACGCACCCGAGTTCACGTCGCCGATTTGCTGCCACCAGATTTGGGCCAGCTTTGGATAATCAGGCACGTTGATGCCGGTTGGCGACCATGCAACACGGTCAGGCGAGCGGTAGAATTCCACCAGACCACCCAGTTTTGGCGCACGTTCGCTAAAGCTCTCGTGGTTGACCGTACTTTCCCGAATGAAGGTCAGACCAACATGGGATTTCTTCACGTCCACCGTTTTGGACACCGCAAACTGGGCATAGAGCCAAGCCGCTTTGGCACGATCAACCGGCGTGGACTTCAGGATCGTCCAAGACCCCACATCCTGATAACCGACCTTCTGGCCTTCTTCCCAATAGGGGCCATGCGGGCTGGGGGCCATCCGCCACAGCGGTGTGCCGTCAGCGTCAACCGTATTGTTGCCCTCGGATTGCGGTTTCACCATATCTGCGGTGAAGGCCGTGTACCAAAATATCTGTTGCGCCACGTTGCCTTGGGATAGCGCTGGCAATGACTGATAGAAATCAAACGATGCCGCACCGGGTGGTGCATAGGCCCGCAGCCATTCGTCCCATTTGCGGATCGCATAGACCGCAGCCGGACCATTGGCCGCCCCGCCGCGTGAAACGGACGCACCTGTTGGGTTACAAGACCCCGCTTCCATGCGAATGCCCCACTCGTCAATCGGCACGCCGTTTGGCTCGCCTTTGGAGCCGGCACCCGCCATCGACAGCCACGCATCGGTCATCCGCCAGCCCAGATCAGGCGCGCGTTTGCCGTAATCCATGTGGCCATAGATAGTCGTGCCGTCGATTTCTTTTACATCTTTTGAAAAGAACTCGGCGATGTCCTCATAGGCGGACCAGTTCACCGGCACACCCAGATCATAGCCGTATTTCGCCTTGAACGCGGTTTGCAGGTCTTCGCGGTCGAACCAGTCTTTGCGGAACCAGTAAGGTTTGGCAAACTGCTGATCCGGTAATTTGTACCAATCGCCATCGGGGCCAGTGGTGAACTGCGTGCCGATAAAATCAGCCAGATCGAGACCCGGATGGGTGACATCGCTTGCTTCGCCTGCCATCCAGTCGGTCAGGTTATAGGCAAGTTGTAGACGCGAATGCGTACCAATCAGATCGCTGTCATTGACATAGGCGTCGTACAGATTGCGGTTGGTTTGCATCTGGGTTTGCACCGCCTGCACCACTTCGCCCTCGCCCAGAATCTGGTGATTAACCTTAATTCCGGTGATCTCTTCAAACGCTTTGGTCAGCACTTCAGATTCGTAGGAATGGGTTGGAATGCCTTCGGATAAAACATTGATTTCCATTCCCGCAAACGGTGCCGCCGCTGCAATGAACCAGTCCATTTCGGCCAGCTGTTCTTCTTTGCTGAGCGATGATGGCTGGAATTCTTGATCAATCCATTTTTGTGCTGCAGCCTGATCGGCAAAGGCGCCATTTGACCCCGCAATGACGGCTGTTACCGCGACTGCGGAAAGCAGATATTTATACATCTAATTTCCTCCCTGTTATTGAAAAATCTTTTTCTCTCATCGACCCGTGCCGATGAATTAATAGTCATCATGGGAATGCAATCTGTCAAACTAAATGTTTAGTAATAAGATATTTATCTTATAAGCTACTGTAATAAAAACATTATTAGCTCTTTTAATCTAAGACTTCTGTTTGTCGAATACAGGGGTATATGACCTCTGAAATACAATATTTCTTCAGTAATATCTTGCCTGGCAGGTGATTCTCGAATATTGATAATATTGTCCGTTATTTGGGAATGCCAAAGTTGCAAGAACGTTTGATACAATTGCTAGAGGCTGTTGCCGGCTCTTGTCAGCCGGCCAGTATTGCTGACTTGATCGGTCTGACGGGGTTCCCAAAAGCCAGCGTTTATCGGAATATTGCCTCATTGATAGAATGCGGATTCGTTGAAGAAACCGACAACGGGAGCCGTTATGTTTTGGGCATGCGGTTTATAAAAATCGCATTGACTGGCAAGGCAGACACCCATGTTATCAATGCTGTTTCCGCGATGATGCAAAAGATCGTTAAAGAGTTATCCGAAACAGCATTTCTAGCGCGGTATCGGGGCGGACGTGTGGATATGATCCACATCGAAATACCATCAGATCCTATCGCATCATACATATATCCCGGCATGGGGGTGCGTCCGGCACATGCGTGTTCTTCTGCAAAGGCAATTGCGGCCTTTATCCATCCGGAATTGCGCGACGCATTGTTTGACATAGCACCGTTACAATTCACATCCCGCACCCTGACAGATCCGGTATTGATGGGGCGCGAGTTAAAACAGGTGCAACGAAACGGGTTTGCAATTTGTGATGGTGAAATAGACGAGGGCGTTACCAGCATTGCGGTTCCAATCAATGTTGACCGGCTGGGTGCAATTTTCAGCATCGGTATTGTCGGTCCATCCCATAGAATACAAAACATTATCCAAGATCGAATTTTACCAGTTTTGCGCACCGAGGCCATCCGTGCCGCGGCCGCAATTCAGCATTGCTCAGTCATCGAAGCGGAAACGACCAATAACACGGTGTTCGAGATGGCCAATACGGAGACACCGACTATTCAATAAATTCTTAGAACAGGGAGTTAATATAATGAAACGTAGAGAATTTGGATTATTTGGGGCCGCTGCACTTTCCATGGCCAGCAGCCCGTTGCGAGTAATGGCAGACGAAACGTGCCAATCCCCCTATATGCCGAAAATCACCGGCCACGAGGAATTCGTTTATATCTGGACGCTGGGCGTCGAAGGTATGGGCGATGGGCAGGACAAAATGGTGACTGTTGATCTGCGCCCCAGCTCCGACACTCGCGGCCAAGTCATCAACAGCCTTTCTGTTGGCGGGCGAAACGAGGCGCACCATGCCGGATTTACCGCTGACCGGCGCTATCTGTGGGCCGGTGGTCTGGACACAAACCGCATCTTTATCTTTGATGTGCATTCTGATCCTGCCAACCCGACCCTGCACAAGACCATCGAAACCTTTGTAAAAGATGCGGGCGGTCCGGTCGGCCCACACACATTTTTCGCATTGCCCGGGCGTATGTTGATCACGGGGCTTTCAAACGATGAGGACCACGGCGGACGAACAGCCCTAGTGGAATACACCGACGAGGGCGATTTTGTTGCGACCTACTGGATGCCAACAGCGGATGACATGCAGGGGGCCGAGGCCGTGGATGGTGCCGTTGCCGATGGCTACGGCTATGACGTGCGTGCCCTGATCCGCAAGAACGTGATGCTGACATCCTCCTTTACGGGTTGGTCGAATTACATGATGGACTTTGGCCAGATGCTGCAAGACACCGAAGCCATGAAGCGGTTTGGCAGCACCATCGTGCAATGGGATTTGCACACGCGCCAGCCCAAGAAAGTGTTCAACGTGCCGGGTGCGCCTTTGGAAATCCGTTTCCCTTGGGGGGCAAATGCAAATTACGCATTCTCGACCACAGCGCTCACCTCTAAACTGTGGCTGATCTATGAGGACGACGCGGGCGATTGGCAGGCCAAGGCAGTAGCCGATATTGGCAACCCGTCCGACATTCCGTTGCCGGTTGATATTTCACTGTCGGCTGATGACCAAACCCTGTGGGTCAACACATTCCTTGACGGCAAAACGCGCCTTTTTGATGTGTCGGACCCGCACAATCCAAAACAGATTTACGAAAAACAGATATCCACTCAGGTGAACATGGTTTCGCAAAGCTGGGACGGGAAGCGGGTGTATTACACCAGCTCGCTGCTGGGCAACTGGGACAAGAAGGGGGCCGATGATGCGCAGTATCTAAAGGCCTTTACTTGGAACGGCAC
>JAFLKA010000499.1 GCA_022712735.1 Marinosulfonomonas sp.
TCTCGCGCACCGAAGAGGGCAAGATTTACCAGCGCCCGTTTGGTGGCCACACCACCGAATTTGGCGAAGGCCCGCCGGTGCAGCGCACTTGTGCCGCCGCGGACCGGACCGGTCACGCGATGCTGCACACGCTGTATGGGCAAAGCCTGAAACACAACGCCGAATTTTACATCGAATATTTCGCCACCGATCTGATCATGGCCGAAGATGGCACCTGTCAGGGTATCGTCGCGTGGAAGCTGGATGACGGCACCATGCATGTGTTCAACGCCAAGATGGTCGTGTTGGCCACCGGCGGTTATGGCCGCGCGTTTTTCAGCGCCACATCGGCGCATACCTGCACCGGCGATGGCAACGGTATGGTCGCCCGCCAAGGGCTGCCATTACAGGATATGGAGTTTGTGCAGTTCCACCCGACAGGGATTTACGGTGCCGGCACTCTGATCACCGAAGGCGCGCGTGGTGAGGGTGGTTATCTGACCAATAGCGAGGGCGAGCGGTTTATGGAGCGGTACGCGCCGACCTATAAGGATCTGGCCAGCCGCGATGTGGTGTCGCGCTGCATGACGATGGAAATTCGCGAGGGGCGCGGGGTGGGACCGAACAAGGACCACATCCATTTGAACTTGAATCACCTGCCGCCGGAAACTCTGGCGTTGCGCTTGCCAGGGATCACCGAGAGCGCCAAGATTTTCGCCGGTGTTGATCTGACCAAGGAACCCATTCCGGTGCTGCCGACCGTGCATTACAACATGGGCGGCATTCCGACCAATTACATGGGCGAGGTGTTGAAGCCGACCGCCAAGAACCCCGACGCTATTGTGCCCGGCCTGATGGCCGTGGGCGAGGCGGCGAGTGCGTCTGTGCACGGGGCCAACCGTTTGGGATCAAACTCGTTGATCGATCTGGTGGTGTTTGGCCGTGCTGCGGCGATCAAGGCGGGCGAGATTGTGGATGCGAAAGCGCCAAACCCGACGCTGAATGCCGCGTCAGTGGATGCCGCGTTTGACCGGTTTGACGGGTTGCGCCATGCGGATGGTGGCACCACCACCGCTGATCTGCGGATGGAAATGCAGACCACCATGCAAGAGGACGCCGCCGTTTTCCGCACCGATAAAACGCTGGCCGAGGGTGTTGCGAAAATGAAAAAGGTCGCGGCGAAACTTGATGATATCAAGGTCACGGACCGTTCCTTGATCTGGAATTCCGATCTGATGGAAACGCTGGAGCTGACCAACCTGATGCCCAACGCGATGGCAACGATTGTGGCGGCCGAAGCCCGCAAGGAAAGCCGCGGCGCACATGCGCATGAGGATTATCCGGATCGTGACGACAAGAACTGGCGCAAGCATTCACTGTCCTACATTGACGGGCCGAAGGTGACGTTGAAATACCGTCCTGTGCATTTGGAGCCGCTGACAGCTGAAAAAGATGGTGGTATTGATCTGAAGAGAATTGCACCAAAGAAAAGGGTCTATTGATGCGGGGTTTTGCGGTTGGATTATTGCTAACGGCGGGGCTTGGACTTGCGGCATGTGGGTCGACAACCAGCAACGGGCTGCCTAGCTATGCCTTGGCCGAGCGATGCGCAGATGCGTCGGGCTTTACGGCGCGGGCGAAGCTGCATCCGGATTATAAAACCGGAAAAGTCTATGCGACGGCGCAGGAACTGGCCGACATCAACCGCTGTGTTGTGGCGGCAGGTGGCAGCGCTCGATCACAGGCTTCCACTGTAAGAACTGCCCCCGCCGCTGTGCCGGGCACAATGCCATTCCCGACTGGTTTTCCTGTGATGGAAGGCGACGTGGCGCTGTGGGCGACATTGACACAAGAACAACGCCGCCGTGCAATTCTGTTCTTGCATACCGGCAGCACGATCCAGTCATCATTGCAGGGGGATTAGGACATGCGGCGTACCGTATTCACATCATTAATATTAGCGGCAACCATGATGTTGGGCGCATGCCAGCCCCGATTGGCACCATTGGAAGAGCCAAAGAATTATATGCTGGATTGCCAGTGGGAAACCGATTCCAAAGGTTCCTACAAGCAATCTTTTGAGAAGATCGGCACAAATGGCCTGCCTACGGTTTTACCCGATCAGGGCGGCAATATACGTGGCGCGCTGTTGATGAATGCATGCATTGAGCAGCATCACATTGTGGCAGGCACATTACCAGGTGCGCCGGAATATGTTGATGGTGCGGGTGGATAAGGAGTAAAGAATGGTTCGGATTTCATTTATATGTGCTGCACTGATTGGCCTGTCGGGCTGCGTTACCGACGGGATTGTTCAGGACACATCGCGCGCGGCGGCCAAGCGGGTGGTCACACCTATAATGGTTGATAAATTCCCGGGCCGTAACACCGAGGCCTACAGCAATTGCGTGATTGATAACGCCACCACGGACGAGATTTTCAGCCTTGCCAAGGCGGCCGTGACCGGCGTGGACCAAAGCACTGTAAATACTGTCGTCGGGATCAGCACCCGTGGCGACACGTTGAAATGTTTCTTAAAGGCCGAGCTTGGCTCGGGTCTGGGATAGGACTTAGATATGGTTGAACTGACGCTCCCGAAAAATTCCCGCATGGTGACGGGCAAAACATGGCCCAAACCCACGGGCGCGACCAACATCCGCAAATTCAGTATTTACCGCTGGAACCCCGATGATGGCAAAAATCCGCAGGTCGATACCTATTTCGTCGATATGGATAAATGCGGCCCGATGGTTCTGGACGCGCTGATCAAGATCAAGAACGAGATTGATCCGACCCTGACATTCCGGCGGTCGTGTCGTGAGGGCATTTGCGGGTCTTGTGCGATGAACATCGACGGGATCAACACGCTGGCCTGTATCTACGGCATGGATGAAATCAAGGGCGACGTTAAAATCTATCCGCTGCCGCATATGCCAGTGGTCAAGGATCTGATCCCTGACCTGACTAATTTCTATGCCCAGCATGCCAGCATCATGCCGTGGCTGGAAACCAAAACCAACCGGCCTGCCAAGGAATGGAAACAATCCATTGATGATCGCAAGAAACTGGACGGGCTGTATGAATGCGTGATGTGTGCGTCCTGTTCAACGTCCTGCCCCAGTTATTGGTGGAATTCTGATCGCTACCTTGGGCCAGCCGCGTTGTTGCACGCCTACCGCTGGATCATTGATTCACGCGACGAGGCGACGGGCGAACGTCTGGACGAGCTGGATGATCCGTTCAAGCTGTATCGGTGCCACACGATTATGAATTGCACCAATACCTGCCCCAAAGGGTTGAACCCCGCCAAGGCGATTGCCGAGATCAAAAAGATGATGGTGCAGCGGGCGATTTAGATCGGGCCGCTCGTTGCTCACTTACGTAGTGTTTCTCGCTGAGGCAAAGAAAGCCGTAAGGCTTGATGCGCCGTTGGTATGGGTTCTAGGGTGTCAGAGAAATTAGCAAGGATTCTCTGATGCCGCATATTCCCAGCCTGCCCAATCCCGCCCATCTGTCGGATTTCTTCAAACTGTTTCCGGACAACACCGCGCCGCTGATGGCCTATACGGACGGGATTTTGCGCAGCAAGGGTGAGTTGAGCATTGGCGAGCGCGAATTGATTGCCACCTTTGTGTCGGGCCTGAATGCCTGTGCATTTTGCCACGATTCCCACAAGGTATACGCCGAAGCTTACGGCATCGACGGTGACCTGATCGCGGCCTTGGTGGAGGATGTCGAAACTGCGCCCGTGTCGGAAAAACTGCGCCCTCTGCTGCGCTATGTGGCCAAGTTGAACACTCTGCCAAGCAAAATCGTGCAGTCCGATTCAGATGCGGTTTATGCGGCGGGCTGGAGCGAGCAGGCGATGTATGAGGCGATCAGCGTTTGTGCCTTGTTCAACATGATGAACCGTTTGATCGAGGGGGCGGGACTGAACTTTGACTATATCGCCAATCCCGAGGTGCATCCGGCGCATGAGGGCTATTCGCCCAAACTGGAGCGTTCCTATCGCGCGTTTGGCGAGCGGCTGGACGCCGAGGTGCTTTTGAAAGATGAGTAGTGCGCTTCGTGTTCTGGGGATTGATTTCACCAGTGTGCCGAAAAAGAGCAAACCTATTACCGTTGCCCATTGCGAGTTGATTGATGATGTTCTGACTTTTAATCAGTTGCAATTGTTAGAGGGGTTCGACGGGTTCGAAGACCTGCTGGCACAAGAGGGGCCGTGGGTTTCCGGACTGGATTTCCCGTTTGGTCAAGCGCGTCGCTTTGTTGAAAATATCGGTTGGCCGCTGGATTGGGCGTCTTATGTTGACGGTGTTGGCAAGCTGACGCGACAGGAATTTCGCGATGTGCTTGAGGCATATAAAGCACCGCGTGCTGCGGGTGACAAAGAGCATTTGCGGTTGACGGAAAAAGGCACAGGCGGGGCTAGCCCGCAAAAGCTGTATGGCGTGCCGGTTGCCTTGATGTTTTATGAGGGCGCACCGAGATTGGCCAAGTCCGGTTGCCATATTCCTGGATTGAAGGACGGAGATCGGGACCGGATATGTGTCGAGGCCTATCCAGGGCTGGC
>JAFLKA010000203.1 GCA_022712735.1 Marinosulfonomonas sp.
TTTTGTAGGGGCTGTTTCGGTCGGTGTGGTTTCTGTCTCCATCTCCTCGTCTCCGTTCTCTGAAACGGCAAGCGTCAATGCCACCCGATCCAGAAACTGCGCCAGCGCATTGAATTTAACGCCAGCACCATTTCCACCCAGCTTTTCCGACAATTTTGATTCAAGCGCCGTTAATGCGGTCCCGCAATCAGCGACCCCCTTGCGCAGCGCCTCCATTTCCTTGGTCTGCTCTGTAGCATAAGCACGGCACGAAGCCTTAACACGGCTGACCAGTTCATCATGCTCTACGCTTTGGGCTTCTTGCTCTGCCTGACCCAGCCCTGACGGACCTTCGCGCAGAACCTGGTCTGCATTCATTTTGCCACGTGCCAAATCCTGACCCGTTACCGGACCAAGACCGCGCAGGGTAAAAACGGGCAAATACTCCATATCGCCCAGCAGGCCGGTTTCATCATTTTCCAACTGCATCAACGCATTTGTGCGGCGAAGCGCAGATTCTTTCGGGGTGGGGCGGTCTCGTAATGTTGGGTGCAACGTTTCCCAAAATCCGTCAATCAGCTGGGTCATCGTGTCCAAACCTTTGGCAAGCCCCGCAAATTGGTCGGTGTGATACAAAGAACGCGTAACGATCACCAGCAGACGTAAATCCTGTCCCTCAGTGGCAAGCTCGATTGACTTTGTCTGGACGTCATCCCACTCGACCGATGTTGAAACATCGGAGCTGGTTTCGTCGGACGCAGTTCGATTCTCTTTTGCCGCAGGTGCTATCAGGCGTTCGATAGCATGGAATCGTGCGTCATTTCTAAGGTCAACTCCGGATGGGATGTCATTATCCACCGGAGCGAGGAAGTGATGTAATTCCACCTTCGCCCCACAATCATTATGCAGTTATTAAAAAAACAAGTATTAAACAGGTATTAAATTTACTTAACGTAACCCACTGTCGCAAATAACAACGATTCGTGCAACGTAGGGAAATCCTTACCTTCTTGCGTCAATAATACGCGTTGCCAGGCCAACAATTTCTCCTTGCCCGTTTTGCAATACCTCACCTAGTGCCTGAGCCACCGAAGCGACGCTTTCTGTCCCCGGTCGGCGGGTGTCAAACAGGGGTTCCTTTGACAGGATGGCAACAATTTCGCTTTTGCCGAAATCCCCCTCGGAAATCAGAAATGCGCGCAAGCTCTGATCGGCACGAAATGCGGCGACCGAATGCAACACCCGAATGCGGCGCACCCCACCTTCAACTGTTCCAAGGTTGCTCAGCGAATGTTCGGCCGCATTGATATTTGGCAAGATGTGATAAACCTCGCCATCGGTGTCGATGATCATAACCCATAGCGAACCTTCCGAAATGTTTGTCGGCACCTGCACTTCGACAATCGGATTTTGTCCAACGGTGAAAATCCCTGACAAATTTGGTGCGCCCGTATCCCCGTCACCCAGCCAGATCGAGATGTTCTGCGTTGGCACTGTGGGCAACACATTGCGGATTTTGCAAATCTCGCCATTTAGCGGGTTTGTATCAAATCTCAGCTTACGATCCCCAATCACCGGAGTTAATATCTGTTCGATGCTTTTGGTGTCCTGCAAAGACATAACATTTCCGGTAATAACAATAGTATCTGACAGGGAATACTGGGCCTCGATGCCTGCCGCCTGCACAAGCGGGCCGCATGTTTTCAAACTGTTCAGCGCTGGCTGAATGTTGGCAGCCAGCAGGTTTTCCGGCCCGGCGGACACATCGGTGAAAATATCGTATCCGGCATTGGCTGCCCAGCTTTTCAAAGCAACCGCAACTGTGTTTCGCACAGCAATATCCGGGGCCAAACCGGTAATGGTCACGCGCGTATCGCTAACCTCAATCTGCCAGCGTTGTAATGGCTTTAGAAGGGGGAGCGCGTCCTGCATATGCTTGGGCCAGTCTATCGACGGCATACCCGTTGCCAGTGATATGGTAGAAGAAGCAGGATCAGCACCGGTCGTCGCACGATATGCACCACGCAACACGGCCTCGGCTTCGGCATTTGGGGCATTGGCTGTTAGGGTGCTAACCCCAGCCGGATCAAATGCTGCCGACAACCGGTAAGGCGCTGCCACTGGCAACGGCTCTTTGATATAATCGTCCAGCAGGCCGGAGAAATACAAACCGGCAACCGCGCTGGCGATAACCAGCACACCAAACAATTTGCGTAGCGTACGCCCTGCCCCGCCCGCCTTGTCTTTGCGGTTTCTGGCCGTGGTTGGTCGTGACCGATGCTCTACCGGCTTTAGTTCCTGCCCAATCCTGTCCAATAGCGTTTGTGCATTTGCGGGCCGATCACTTATTTCGGGGGCAGACATCCAATCAATCAACCCCTTAAGCGGCTCTGGCACATCTGACGTATCCAGCGGAACCTGCTTGCGGCGCACGATCTCGCCCGGGGTTGCACCAGGGAAAGGAATCTCGCCGCGATACGCGGCCAATAACAACGCCCCAAGAGCATATATATCGGACCGTGCCTCGGCGTGCCCGTCCAATTGCTCGGGGGCAGCATATTCGTATTTTCCGGCAAATTCATTGCCAACGATTGTCCGTGCTCCGGCTGTGTTGTCTTTGGCGATACCAAAGTCGATGATCACTGCGGCCTCGGGGGCGCCACCGCGCAGGATGATATTGTCGGGCGATAAATCGCGATGTACAATGCTGCTTGCGTGGGTTGCTACCAGCCCCTCAGTCACGCGATGCGCAATGATGAACAGCTCTTTCGCGTCAACGCGACGCGATATCATCAGGTCGTTCAACGAAGGGCCGTCAATGAAGTCCATTACCAGAAATACGTGCCCCTCGTCAGTGCGAGAGCATTCGGAATATCGCACCACAGAGTCGCTGATGATGCTGCGCATTTGCTCCTCGCGCTTCATCAATTCAATATAGTCTGATCGACCGGAAAATTGCGCGTTCAGGGCCTTGATCGCAACAACCCGCCCGACAATCTGATTGCGGGCCCGATACACTTCTCCCGTGCCTCCGCGCCCCAGGATTCCCTCGATCTCGTAGGTGTTGTTTAAAATCTGACCGCGCTGGAAAATATCCGACGGCATTGGATCGATCATGGCAGGCACTCCGGTGGAAACACGCGCATCAAGCGCAAAAAACTCGCATTTTATATAAATTAAGAATACGCTGACCTTACGGAAGTTCACCCAAGCATTTCAACAGTGAACCTCTTCGAAATTGAATTTAGCAAAAGGGGGCACATATTATGGCCCAACGTGGTTCGCAGGAAACTGTAAAAAGGAAAGAGCTTGTAGGAAAGCTTAACCCATTGTGTTTAAAGGCATTTTCGGCGGCCGCTCAACAAGCAAAATCGCGCGGCAATCCTTATGTAGAGTTGATACATTTTGTAACTGAACTGATGCGAAGTGAACGTTCGGATTTTGAGATTCTAGCGCTTTCTGCCGGAATGGATTTGGGTAAACTTGATTCTGATCTGGCACGGGCGACTGATGCGCTGCCGCATGGTGCATCATCAGTTGAGGAGTTTTCGGACCATATTTTTCGCGCCATTCAAGAGGCTTGGAATTTTGGGTCGCTTGAATTTGGTGATGAAACTGTGCGGTCCGCCTATCTGTTGCTTGGTGCGCTTCAGGTGCCGGTACTGGAAGGGTTGCTGTATAAAATCAGTCTTGAGTTTGACAAGATTGATGCAGCCTCTATGGCGTCGCAACTAGATGAATTGCTGGTTGATTCTGTTGAAGGATTAAGCGACGGGGCAAAGTCGGTCGAGAAAAAGAAACCAGGTGGCCAATCGGCGCTGGATCAATTCGCAACCAACCTGACAGAACGCGCACGCGCGGGCGAAATTGATCCGGTTGGTGGGCGCGATATGGAGATCCGGCAGATCATTGATATCCTGATGCGCCGCCGCCAGAACAACCCCATTTTGACGGGCGAGGCTGGTGTTGGCAAAACCGCAGTGGTCGAAGGGTTTGCCCAGCGTTTGGCGCGCGGGGATGTTCCGCCACAACTGCGTGCGGTCGAGTTGCACATGCTGGACATTGGCTTGATGCAGGCCGGAGCGTCGGTAAAGGGCGAGTTTGAAAAGCGTCTGAAATCGGTGATTGAAGAGGTGAGAAGTTCGGACATTCCAATTATTCTGTTCATTGACGAGGCTCATACGTTGATTGGAGCTGGTGGCGCTGCGGGAACAGGGGATGCGGCCAATTTGCTAAAACCGCCACTGGCCCGTGGCGAATTGCGCACCATCGCGGCAACCACATGGTCGGAGTATAAAGAGTACATCGAAAAAGACCCGGCCCTGACCCGTCGGTTTCAGGTGGTCAAGATTGAGGAACCGTCGGAAGAAGCTGCGGTTCGCATGTGTCGCGGTGTGGCCGGTGTTCTGGAAAAGCACCATATGGTGGAAATTCTGGACGAAGCAATCGAGGCATGTGTTGGTCTATCGCATCGCTATATCCCGTCGCGCCAGTTGCCAGATAAAGCAATCAGCCTGCTGGATACCGCCTGTGCCCGTGTTGCGGTCTCCCAACATGCGACGCCTGCACAGGTCGAGGATATCGAGCGCCGCCAAGCCTCGCTTGAAATTGAAAAACGCATAGCGGAACGCGAAGAGGCTATCGGCATTGATGTCACCGAACGGATGGAGAAGATCACCGCTGATCTGGCGCAAGCGGAAGCAGATATGACTGTTGCAAGCAAGCGGTGGGAGGCCGAGAAAATATTGGTCGAGGAAATACTCGAGTTACGCGCCCAATTGCGCGGGGCAGGCCAGCCGCTGGATGATACCGGCGAGATCGGGGAAACGCCACCCGATGAGGAAGAAGTCGAGGTAGGTGAAGCTACAGAAGAATCGCCCGAACCTGCCGCCTTGTCCGATGAGGAGAGGGACGAGAAGCTACAACTATTACGCGCAAAAAATGCCGAATTGGCCGAGGCCCAAGGTGAAAAACCTTTAATCCTGCCGTCGGTTGATCGCAATGCCGTGGCGGCCGTCGTGCAAGACTGGACAGGCATTCCCACGGGTCGGATGCTGGCCAGTCAAACCGAACGCGCCTTGCAATTGGCAGGCATATTGTCGGAACGGGTTGTCGGGCAGGACCATGCGATGGAAATGATCTCGAACCGGATACAAACCTCTTATGCCGGTTTGGGTGCGCCGGAAAAACCAATCGGTGTGTTTATGTTGTGTGGGCCAAGCGGGGTTGGCAAAACCGAAACCGCATTGGCGCTGGCCGAAGCCCTGTATGGTGGCGAGCAAAACCTGATCACGATAAACATGAGCGAGTTTCAGGAGGCGCATACCGTATCGACCCTGAAAGGTGCGCCTCCCGGTTATGTGGGCTATGGCAAGGGCGGTATCCTAACCGAAGCGGTGCGGCGCCGCCCATACTCGGTGGTGCTATTGGACGAGGTGGAAAAAGCCCACCCCGATGTGCATGAAATTTTCTTTCAGGTGTTCGACAAGGGCATGATGGACGACAGTGAAGGCCGCAGGATAGATTTCAAGAACACGCTGATCTTGCTGACCTCGAATGTTGGTTCAGATGCAATTATGGCGATGACGGATGATGGTAAGAAAAAGGCCGATCTGGACGAGCTGACCTCGGCCTTGCGCGCGCCTTTGTTAAAGGAATTTCCGGCGGCACTGTTGGGACGTGTTGTGACGATCCCCTATTATCCACTGTCTGACGAAATGATCGAAGCGATTGCGGGTCACAAACTACGCTCAATCGCTGCACGCCTGATGGATGGGCATGATGCGGAATTAGTGATTGGCGACGGCACAATGGACCTGATCAAGGCACGCTGCACCGAGATTGAAAGCGGCGGACGGATGATTGACGCAATCCTGACCAATACGCTGTTGCCAGAACTGAGCCGACAGGTGCTAAACCGCACGCTGGAGGGTGAAGTGCTTTCCAAAGTGATCGTGACCGGCAGTGATGCGGGCTTTGGCTATAGCTTTGAGTGAGAGCTAGCTGGACAGTCGCGTCAGTTCGGCGGAAAGCGCGCGCGCGTCGGCAATGGCGCGGCGCAAGGCGGTAGCACTTTGTGGGTTGGCGCTGATCACTTCCTGCACGTCACGTTCCGATGCGGCGGTTAGTTTCACCCCTTTGGCACGCAAAGTCGCTCGCTTCTGGATGATCTCGGTCTTCAGGTTACTGTGCTGCCCGCGCAGGGCAGCAAGTTGGCCAGTCAATTCGGCATTGCGGACTTCGGCATTGGCCAAATTTGCCTCTCGCTCGTCGACACGCGCCTGATATCCACCACCAGCCAAACCACTCACGCCGTTAAAGAACCCCCCGTCAGCCGGGTCTTTCGATGTTGCGCAGGCTGAAAGCAACAGTGTTATTGCTACGAAGGATTTTGACATTAAAATCGGGTTTTTCATTTTTCTAAATCTCGTTTGCGAGGCTGTTGGCAATCGTTCGCATGGTTGCAATTCGTTGGGAAAGGGCGGCGATGCCCGGATCAATTCCGGCCAGTTGCCCTTCAACCTGAAGCACCGATCTGGAGGCGCTAAATTCACGCCGCCAACCCTCGGCTCCGTCGATGGCACGTTCCATGTTCCGCAAGTTCCCTTGCGCTTCGGTAACTTCGCGTGCCAGTGCGGTATTGCTTCCGGTTGTCTTCCGGATAGCTGCCAACTCCGAACGCTGTTGTGCCAGAACGACACGCATTGTTGCGATTGCGGCTTCCAATTCCTTGTTTGCGGTTTCAACGTCATCGCGTGCCTTTTCCAGGCGCCGCTCTTTGTTGGCATAGCGTTTCTGGAGGAAGGCAACGTAAGTGCCAGCCGCCGCCCCAAGCGGTACCCCGATTAGAAGCACACCGCCGGGTTTTAACGATTTGCCACCCCCAATAAACGTTACCGTCACGCCCACGGCAATTCCTTGTGCTACCGTCTTTTGAAACGCTTTTGCCTGTTTGGCCAAATCGCGCTCGGCTTGCGATGCACCGGATCGTGCTTGCGTAACCGGTGCCTGTGTCGACTGGGGATTGCAGCCCGCAACAACAAGCGCGGACGCTAGAATAACTATGCCTCTGGTAGGAAATCTAATAACCATGAATAACTTCCTTTCTTCTCGGATGAATTAATTTCAGCAACATGATCTAAAAAAACCGCAGCGTCCTGTCCTAAATTTGTTGACCGGCCCGCAGATGATGTCAGCCCGATCATAGCATAATCCAGATACGGGGCAAAATGCGTGCCTGCACGTTCCAGCAGGCGGGTGTAATGTGATCTGTTATCGTCAAGTCTGGCCAACACAGTTTCGCGCGCACCGTAGATGGCGGCAATATCTGCCTGTGCTCCGGGAAGAAGCGCTGCGGCCTCAAGGCTTTGTTGTGCCATTGCCTCTAGTTGTTCAACTGCGCCTTGTGCAATATCCAGCGTCTTTTCGATACCGGATAGCGCGGTCAAGTCGGTGCGGATTCGTTGTGCTGTTTGGGCTGCCAGTATCACCGCCAATTGGGCCGCATCCCGGTAAACAGCATCGGGCGTTACGGCATTGCCGTCAGTGTCTGCAAGTGCGCTGTAACGTACCAACGCATCAGACAAGGCCGCGTCCGATATGCCCCGTGTTCCACCTTCAGCCAGAAAGCCGAGCAAAGTTAACCCAGCCACGATTCTGGGTCGGTCCGCGCCCGTCACCTGATACCGAATATTGCCTTGTTCGCCAGCGTTAACTGGCCCCCTGTCGCGGATGCGGGTGATCCGTTCTTGGGCAATTTTTGCAAACATGCCTTCTGGAAACTGGACCAGGAAACCCTGATATCCCGCCACAGTGGCAAGCCGGCCTGCGACCTCCCATGCTGTAATTTCAGTTTGCAAGCTGGCCTGGTTTATGCGGACAACGGATGCCGGGTTAAAGAAATACTCGCCGATCACGGCCTCTTCGACCCAGGGAATTTGTGCGCCATCGCTATCTCGTAAAACCTGCTGCCGAACGCGTCCAAACATCAACCGTGCCTCGACACCGGGGGTTGCAATGTTATCTGCAATTGCACGGGTGAATGTACTGTTTTGCCCTTCACCATCATAGGCGACGTTGCCGGGGTCTGTGGCATAAGCAATCAACAATCCTGCACCGCCTTGTGAACGGGCAAGCCCCTTTTCGGTAGCGCCAGAAGCTGAAAACGGGTTGTTGCGGCAGGCATCCAGAATAATAACGCCCAAACGCGGCGCAGCGCGGCTGAACCGGTCACGCAATTCACTTAATGTCAGGGATTCGCGCGTTACCTCATCCAATGTCAACGCACTGAAGCCAGACATCAGCAGATGATTCTCACCGCTTATCTGAACGCCATGACCCGCAAAAAACACCAAGGCAATGTCCGCCCCGTGCATATCGCGCTCAAACCGATCCATTACGATGTCGAGTTCGGCACGATCAAGGTTGATTGCGCGGCTTACCTTAAACCCCAGTTCTGATAGCGCACCGTCAAGTATGACGACATCATTAACCGGATTGTTCAAAGCGAAAGCGGGAGCACCGTAGCTGTCGACACCAATAAGCAAAGCCACACGTTCGGCGGCCACAACACTTTGCGCCGTCCAAAGAAAAATGCAGAAAAATAAACCCTTCAAGACCACCGGATAATTCCTTTTTGGGGCCCATAACCAGAAACCCATATCACGGTTTCTATTGCCAGCATAGTGTGGTGTAGAGAAGTTTACGACGCTAAGACTGGACCAATAAAGTTTTTGGGCGTAATCTGTGTCTGATTACGACGTTCAATTTAAATACTTTTCTTTCCAAGCGACGTGCCAAAGAGGCCGCCAATGCAAATTTATAACCAAACGCGCTATGTCAGTGAATTTACGATGGGCATGGAAAAATCCGGGCGCGAGTTTTTATCACTTGTGATCAAGGGAACCTTTGATTTTCCCGACAATTCGCAACAGGAACCCGTACCAAGTGAGGTCCAGAACCCACTGGTTATGGCGGACGAATTCACGGGTGAGCCAGGGTATTCCGCGACACATTGGGAAAGCGATTTCGCCTTTCGGAAAAAGGCCTGTGACGTAGTTCTGAATGGGTGTGCATATGCCCCCGAAGGCAAACCCGCCAAAACAGTACGGGTTGGGTTAAAGGTTGGCCAATGGTCAAAGATGTTTGATGTGTTTGGCCCGCGCGAATGGCGCATAATGGGGCCAACCGCAATGGCAACCAATCCGCAAGCCTTTTACAAGCAACGGTTCAGTTACGACAACGCATTTGGCGGCATTGACCTGCTTGATCCCGATGATGACCTGCCGGGCGCCTATCTTCCGAATCCTGTAGGAGCAGGCTGGGCGGTCGGCAAGAACCACGCAAGTATTCCCGGCTTGGCATTGCCCAACACACAGGCCATCGGCGAAGACATAACATCACCTTACGGCAACTATGCGCCGATGAGTTTTGGGCCCATATCCCGCGCCGCGCCCGCACGATTAAAATACGCAGGAACCTATGATCAGAACTGGATCGATAATGTGTTTCCTTTCCTGCCAAATGATTTTGACGAACGGTATTTCCAGATGGCTCCGAAAGATCAGCAAATTCCTTTTCCAGCTACGGGAACACAAGTAACATTTGCCAATCTAACACCGAACGGGCGCGAAACATTCCGATTGCCTGAAACAGGTTTACCACTCACGGTGTTTCGCAAGCGTGATAAGGTTTTTGATCAGACGGTTCGCCCGGACACTCTGCTGTTTGACACCGAAGCCCGCCAGTTTTCAATGGTCTGGCGCATCGACATTCCTATCAATCGTATCATCACCGAATTTACCGAAGCATGGATAGGTTTGCCAACGGATGCCATGCTGCGTGCGCGTGCAGAGGGGCGCGGGTATATTCGTGCGGTCGCAGTTACTGAATCTGAAAGCGACGATGTATGAGCGCGCATCTTGAAATAATCGATGCTGGAATGGTAACAGCGGTAGGACTGGATGCAGCGTCTTCCTGTGCGGCGATGCGCGGCAAAATTGACGGGTTTCAAGAAACCCGTTTTGTTGCCTCGTCAGGAGGTTGGTTGACGGGTGCACCTGTGCCGCTTCCGCGCAACTGGATCGGGCTAAAACGCCTGGCCCACCTTGCCGCAGGTGCTATTCACGACGTGTTTGAGAGCACACCAGATGCCCGCAACCAGTGTTCCCTGATCCTGTGTCTGGCAGAAGAAGACCGCCCCGGCACCCTGACACCAGACAGCGCCAAATTGGCCGCTATGATCGGCGATATCATCGACATTCCGGCCAGAACCAAAACCCGCGTGATCGCGCATGGCCGTCCTTCAGGCATTGTTGCACTAGAACAAGCGCGGCGGATATTGAAACGGAACGAGGCACCCTATGTGTTGATTGTTGGCGTTGACAGCTACCTGTCCGGCGTCAGCGTTGCGCATTATCTGGCGAATGAACGCTTGCTAACCCCCGATAATGCCAACGGGTTTATCCCGGGCGAAGCCGCCGCAGCGGTGCTGGTATCGGCCACCAAACCGGGCGCGCTGGCACTGGGCGGCGTTGGATTGGCGCGTGAAAAGGCTGCGATTTACAATGCCGAAGAATTGCCCTTGCGTGCGGACGGCATGACCGAAGCCTACCGTCTGGCGATGGAACAGGCGGGCGTGACACTGGCACAGATTGATTATCGGATCGCGGACCTGATCGGCGAGCAATATTTTTTCAAGCAAACTGCCCTTGCGGCATTGCGACTGGAACGCGGCCGCAAGGAATTCCAAGACCTCTGGAGCCCCGCTGAAAGCCTTGGCAATGTCGGTGCCGCCGTGGTGCCGATGATGATTGGCATGGCTTTGGCCGCCCAGCAAAAAGGGTACTCCGGTGGAACGCCTGTGCTGATTGAGGCCAGCGCAGATGACGGTGCTTGTGGTGCAGCTGTATTTTTCGAGAGGGCCGCGTGATGGGCGGGGTGTTTGCCAACGGGTTAGAGATTTCGGGCAAAGCGGTCAGCGCCAAAACGATAGCCGCGTTTCCGGATGTGTGCATGACCCCTCCAGAGAACCCCGCCACGCCGCCGGGGATTCCGGTGCCTTATCCGAACTTTGCCATGGCGGGGGATACCGAGAAGGGGACGGGCAAGGT
>JAFLKA010000434.1 GCA_022712735.1 Marinosulfonomonas sp.
CCGAGGGCCAACGATCACATCAATCTCACTGATAAACTCCGCTGAGTACTCCATGGAGAAACTCCTTTCCAAACTACAGGAAAGAACTGAATCGCAGATCGCTACCTCAAGCGTAAGGTGGGTACGGGACAACGCTTACGGACAAGTAGGTTTCTGCAAATAGATTGAATATCCCCTCAGACAGGAACCAATTTACGATGGGTGTCTCTGGCTTGTCGTTCTTCATCCACGAAAATCTCTGGCGCAAAATCTGGGTCCAGTTGCGCACCGCCCAATCAGTTAGTTCCAGAAACGACACGGTGTTCTTGGTTCCATAGCGTTTGATAGCCTGATTGATCCGGCCCCGAGCCGCGACTGTGAAATCAGAAGTGGCTGTGGATGGGAACGTATCTCGCAATGCCTCGGACCATATCAGTGCAAAATCGTAGGAGTTTGGTTTTGTCTTCGCCTTCGCGGCTGAAATTTTGTCTGTCTTTTTCGTCCGCGATGCGTCTTGTGCTTTTTCCTTGGTCTTCATGACATTTTGCAGCGGGATGCAATTTTCTGTTTTTTCTTCTCCGGAAGAGAATTCATTGGTTTGAGCCGTAGGCGAAAGAGTATTGTTATTTCTTTTTTTGTTATTCCCTTCTTCTGTAGCCGGATTTCCGACTTTTCGAGGTCCGGATTTCCGGCTGCAAAAATCGTGGTGAATACCGGAATTGTTTTTAGTTTCACTCGATACATCGAGTAACTCTTTGTTGGGCACCCACAATAAATTGACGCCAATTGTAGTCCCTCTAGCCCTGCCTTCTCGGAAAATGGCCCCTTTTTTCTCTAAGATGGACAACACTTCTTTATACTGAGTTAGGCCGAGACCAATGCCGGAGTAATCGTCCGTCCCATTGACCACATTTGAGTGACAAGCTGTGAATGTGGAGTATCCCCAATCAACTGAGCGATCCAAGATGTAGCTCATTACTCTATATTCGCGTGTTTTGAGAAAACGTGACCAATTGCGATTTAGATGTTGATGGCATCTAAGCCGGTCAAGCGGTGTTATCTCTTTTCGGCTTAAGCCAAGTTCAAATTTTTGAGCCACGTCTCTAAGTGCGCCTCCCTTGACACAAGGCTCTTGGGTCTTTCCTGTATCAATTGTCAAAATTTTCGCTCCTGTCCGCCAATGGGTCGAAACGTGAAACCTATGACTTCAAAATAGGGGTAATCCATTCTCGGTTTTGTCTGATTGAGGTTCGTCATTGAAAACGATCCTCTTCCAGCTTTTTTAAACCGTTCTCGATGTCACTGTGTTTCCAGAAAGATCGACTACCAATCTTAATTGGCGGTGGAAAAACACCTTTTTGGACTAGGTCATATAATTTGGTCTTACTAAATATCCCAAGACCAACGATTTCTCGGACCGTAATGTATCGCAGCTGCATTTGTTTGTTCCTCTTTGAGTGTTGCAGACCAACCCAAATCAGGAAAAATGCCACGTACTCGAACGAGCCCGTGGACTTTTATTTCGATTTCCGAAGAAAATTCTCAATTGTGCCCTTAGCGAGCCTGATATCTTGTCGCTTCAATTCTTTTTGAATGATACGAGCTTGCTCGCTGCGCTTCCTGTTTAAAAATGTGTCATTTTGTTCAGAGGTGAATTTCTCAACAATTTTGTGCCAACGGCTAGCATCTTTCATACGTTGCTTGTTAATTTCTTCACGCCCTTCGTTGTGCTCAGCTAGACCGCGCTGTTGTTTTACTCTTGTGGTCACTTGTTGCAGATGCTTTTCGCGCAAGTCGCTCAGCTCAAGAAGTCTTCCTAGGCGGATGCATGAGGCTATTAAGTTGTCCAATGTCAAATCACTGCGAAGCTCGCTGACGATACCGACCTGCATATCTTCAATCGATTTCACCATTGTCATGGCTTGCCTTTGATAGAATTCCGGACTTAGCGGAAGTGGGTTTTGACAGGGCCCAATATGTCCAAGTAGTTTTGGTGTGTACGCGTGCCTGATTTCTTCTTGGTCGAAATGCACTTTGGTTTTTACCCAACTCAATTCGGTCGGTGTATCTTCTTGACGCAGCTTATTATGGAAGCGCAAATCATTTAGTAATTCTTCGGTGTCTAATTTCCCAAATGCAGGAATTTTTACTGTTATTGTTTGCAGCTCAGACATGTCATCACTGGAAATTTTACTTGGGATGTGCTTTCTAGTCATCGCTGCACCAGCCGAATGATATCGGTATTTTTTCCCAATAAGTGGTTGGACCAACGCTCCATTGCCACTCGGCGTTGCTCCAAATAATCTGTTCTAAGGTACGCCAACTCTACTTTCCCGCCAATGCTGTGCCCGAGTGCTGCTTCAGCCACCTCGCGCGGCACATCGCCTACTTCAGCACACCAAACTCGAAAACTCGACCTGAAACCATGTGGACGGGCTTTGAGCTCTCGCCGTTCCATCAGTCGTGACATAGTTGCATCTGAAATTACGCCTTTCCGAACGCTGGGAAATAGAAAACCATCGCGCCTAAAGGGCATTGCCTGTTCAATTACATTCAAAGCCTCTTTTGAAAGGGGAACTCGAAGCTCCTTTCCGGTTTTCATTTTTTCTGCTGGGATAATCCAGTTGTTCCCAGATATTTCGCCCGTATGACAAAACCTAATGTTAGCTGAGCGCACAGCGGTTAAAATTAGCAAGCGTATGGCCAAGTGGGTTACAGAGCCATCCGAAAGACTTTCATAAAACTTTGGAACATCGGCCCAAGCCATTGCCGGAATGTGTTTTCGCTGTTGGCGAGATTTTCCGAGAAGCGCCTTTGCTTTTAGTGTTGCTTGCACATCGACATCTAGGCCCATGGCGGCAGCATAGAGGAAAACAATTCCAAGCCGTCCCATGGCTTTCTTTGCCGTTTCGCCTTTGGTGTGCCATATTGGTGCAAGAGTGTTCTTGATATCTTGTTGATCAATTTCTTCGATTGGAACCTTGCCCAACTTTGGCAACACATGAAGTTCCAACGGTGAAAACCATCGCCCCGCTTTCCCGTCGTTTTTCAGCTCTGCTTTGCGAGCTTCAAAGGCTGCGGCTGCAATATTAGCGAGTGTATTGTCAGATTTTGCTGCCTCGCGCTTTAGGCGGTCCCTTTCTTTGATGGGGTCTTTACCATCCCGTGCCACAGCCCGCCAACGGTCCGCTGTCTTACGGGCTTCTTTTAGGCTGACTTCGGCCAAAGAACCTAATCCCATTTCGCGGCGTCGTCCGTGTATGGTTATACGCAGAAACCATTGTGCCCCACTATCGGCACGACGGTTCAACCAAAGGCCTCCACCATCCCCATATTTACCAGCAGGGGCATTTCGAACTTGAAGGGCTGTAAGTTTGTTTAGGGCCATCTGCAATCCACCTATATGTCCACCTATTACGCTCGGTCACAGTAAGCCACTGGCGAACACTAAGGAACGGTAAAGCACTAAATAGAAACAAAAAATGGCAATAGTGCGGCGGAGCACGAACTGGCAAAAACTAGCGTGTTCAGGTCTTCAAGGCATTTCACCCGCACCACAGGCTCTTCGCACCGCGAAGTGCCATAACCTCTGATACATGGAAAAGCGGCAGGCGGCTCAAAGAAATGCCGAGAGCCCTCAATTGGGGCGGCCCGAGACGCAGTCGCGTCTTTGGGCGCTTATTTATAGCATCTAATACAGCGTTTTGACTTGCACCGCACCACCGTCGCCACTAGAAGAACCCTGATCTATTCCCGCCGTGCATTTTGCGCGGCCCATTCAGTTATGAAGGACCACTGCCATGCAGGTCAAAGAGACCCTGAACGAAGGCCTGAAGCGCGCCTATTCCATCACCATCACAGCCGCCGAGCTGGAAGCAAAGGTTACCGAGAAGCTGAAAGAGGCGCAGCCCGAAGTTGAGATGAAGGGCTTTCGCAAGGGTAAAGTCCCGATGGCGCTGATGAAAAAGCAATACGGCCCAAAGGTTATGGGCGAGGCGATGCAGGAAGCTGTAGACGGCGCTATGGCCAAGCATTTCGAGGACAGCGGTGACCGTCCGGCGATGCAGCCAGAGGTCAAAATGACCAATGATGAATGGAAAGAGGGCGACGATGTTGCCGTCGATATGTCTTATGAGGCACTGCCACCGATTGATCAGCCTGATCTGAAAAAGATCGAGCTGGAGAAGCTGGTGGTCAAGCCCGAGGATGCGGATGTTGAGGATGCATTGAAAAGCCTGGCCGAAACGGCGCAGAATTTTGAAGACCGCAAAGCGGGTTCCAAAGCCAAAGACGGCGACCAGATGACGTTCGATTTCTCCGGCTCTGTTGATGGCGAATTGTTTGATGGCGGCACAGCCGAGGATTACCCGCTGGTGCTGGGTTCCAATTCTTTCATTCCCGGTTTTGAAGAGCAGTTGGTCGGTGCCAAGGTTGGCGACGAGCTGGACGTAAAAGTGACGTTCCCTGCTGAATACGGCGCGGAAAATCTGGCCGGTAAGGACGCGGTTTTCGTCTGTAAGGTGAAAGCGGTGAAAGCACCGGCTGCGGCTGAAATCAACGACGAGCTGGCCACGCAATTCGGGGCCAAAGATATGGCAGACCTGAAAGGCCAGATTTCCGAGCGTTTGGCGGCTGAATATGGCGGTGCTGCACGCTCGTTGATGAAACGCGGCCTGCTGGATGCGTTGGACAAGGCGGCAAAGTTTGAACTGCCACCGTCACTGGTGAGCGCCGAAGCGGGCCAGATTGCGCATCAGTTGTGGCATGAGGACAACCCCGATGTGGAAGGCCATGACCATCCTGAAATCGAAACCACGGACGAGCACACAAAACTGGCCGAGCGCCGCGTGAAGCTGGGCTTGTTGCTGGCGGAAATGGGCCAGAAAGCCAAAGTCGAAGTGACGGATGCCGAAATGACCCAGGCGATTATGAACCAGGCGCGCCAGTATCCAGGTCAAGAGCGTGAGTACTTTGAATTCGTTCAGAAAAACCAGCAAATGCAGCAGCAAATGCGCGCCCCTCTTTTTGAAGAGAAGGTGGTGGATTACGCGTTTGAACTGGTGTCTGTGACGGAAAAAGAAGTGTCGAAAGAAGATCTTGAGAAAGCGCTGGAGGCGCTGGAAGAAGAATAGCTCTTTTCCACATCTGTAACAGATCGGGGTCGCCTTTCGGGGCGGCCCTTTTTTGTTGCGGATCAGGGTAGGTGGCGTAGTCTGTGGTTATGAAAATACACGAACATAAACAGGGACAGCGGGCGGTTGTTATCGGGGCCGGAATTATCGGGCTGACCACTGCGTTGCGACTGTCTGAGGCGGGCTATGCGGTCGAGGTGATCGAGCGCGAAACAAAGGCTTGTGTCGGATCATCCAGGGCCAACGCGGGGCAATTGTTATATGACCGGATCGGCGCGATGGGGTCATCAGGTTTTTTGCGGGCCTTGCCTGCCACGATGTCTAACCCTGATCAGGGGGTGTCGGTGTTCGGGCTGGCCAACCCCGTAAGGTGGCCATGGGCGGCGGCGTTTTTGCGCCAATGCACGACGCAGCACTGGCAGGAAAACACCCGCGGCTTGCTGGAGCTTGCGGCGCGGTCGCGGCGGGTGATGGCGGGGTTAAGCGCGCAATACGGGCTGGCGTATGACTGGCGCAAACCTGGCAAGTTGATTGTGCATCCAACCGCGGAGCGTCTTGCGGCAGCGGATCAGGCAATGCAGTTTCAGGCGCAGTTTGGTGGGCGGCACGAGGTGTTGAGCCGTGAGGCGTGTTTGGAGCATGAACCCGCGCTGCGCGGAGCCACGCGGACCATTGCGGGCGGGGTGTTTCTGCCGGATGCCGAAGTGGGCGATTGCCGCATGTTCGGGCTGGGCGTGGCAGACGTTTTGGCTGCGAAATTCGAGGTGCAGATCAGATATGGGGTGCGTGTTTCGGGGCTGGTTCAAAGCGGCGGGCGGGTGACGGCATTGCGCAGTGACCAAGGGTTGATCGAGGGTGATGTGTTTGTGGTGGCGACGGGCAAAGCGGCGGGGGAGTTGTTGCGCGGCGGGTTTGCTGGCAAGAGGTGGATCACCGGAGTTAAGGGGGTTAGCCTGACTTATCCGGCAGGGGATGCGCCGCCTGACATGAGCGTAACGGATGTGGCAGGGAAATTTGTGGTGATGCGGCTGGGCGATAGGGTGCGGGTGGCCGGATATGCGATATTTTCAGACGGGGACGGGGTAAAGGCGCAGTATGTGCAGCGGTTGGCTGATAAGGCGCGGGCGCTGATGCCTAGGGGGGCGCAGTATGACGCAGCACCCGAGGTTTGGGTCGGGATCAGGCCGCAAACGCCGGATGACCTGCCGATGATCGGGCAGGCTGGTGCTACAAACCTGTTTGTGAATGCAGGGCACGGATCGCTGGGTTGGACATTGGCGGCGGGATCGGCCGAGGTGTTGGCCGAGAAGATCGTGGCGGCTGACCTATCGACCTAATGTGATTTGCAGACCCATGCGCAGGGTGATGCCATGGCTGTTGTGCTCCAGCGGGAAGGTGCGAAAGGCCCCTGTGCCGGATGAGTTGACAGGCGGGCGGGTGTGGGCGCGGATTTCAGTGAACAGAGTGGTGCGTTTGCCCGCATGTTTGGACAGGCGCAGACCAACCATGGCATATGGCGCACGGTCAGAGGTGCGAAACCCGATGCCGGGGCCGGACATGGTATAGGTGCTGTGGCGTGCACCTACACCGGCGCCTGCATGCATCGCCCATTTATCGCCGCCACCGACGCGGGTCCAGACCGAGGCCAGCATGCTGGTGGTTTTGATCGTGGTCGGGTGGCTGCCCGCAGCTCCCGTGGCGGTGAAATCGGAATTCATCCGCTCGAACACCTCTAGCTCGATGTCAAAAGGGCGATTGCCGATCTGGAAGGCGTCCCGAAATCCAATTGCAACGGCGTAGTCGCTGGATTGGGCTTGAGCGGTCAGGGCACGGAGCCCCGGGGTGGAGGGGCCGTTCCATACATCGAATTTGTGATCCTCGAAACTGGTGCCAAAGGACAGCGCAAGATAAGAGGAGGCGCTGGCGGGGGAGAAAGATAGCAGCAGGGCCGCAAGAAGTGAGTAGAAATAACGCATGAAACACCCGATCCGTTTATGGCCCCCATTGG
>JAFLKA010000356.1 GCA_022712735.1 Marinosulfonomonas sp.
TCTGCACCCCATGCTGGAATGGCCAATCCTGTCACCAGAGCCGCAGTTAGCCAGAAATTATTGCGTTTTAACATCTATTTGTCCTCAGATCGGGTTACGCGGGGGCGTAACATTGACACTACCTATACAGCTGCTTACATCGCCAAAGGGTCTTGGCGATAGCTTGGCCTTTTCTTCCTGTTTGTTTTAGGGCTGTCGGGAAGGGGGGGCAAGGGAATGTCGCACACGATTTTGTAAGTAGTCCATCAGGCGGAGAGAACATGCTAGGTATCGGAACAATAGCCAAGAAAATCTTTGGCACCCCGAATGACCGTAAAGTCAAAGAGACATTGCCGCTGGTGGCGAAGATCAACGCGCTTGAACCCGAGTTTGTGAAACTCTCGGATGAAGAGATCAAGCAAAAGACCGAAGAATTGGCAACACGTGCGATGAAGGGCGAAAGCCTGGATGAACTGCTGCCCGAAGCATTTGCCAACGTGCGCGAAGCAGCGCACCGCGCGCTGGGCCTGCGGGCGTTTGACACCCAGTTGATGGGCGGCATTTTCCTGCATCAGGGTAACATCGCCGAAATGAAAACCGGCGAGGGCAAAACCCTTGTGGCGACCCTGCCTGCCTATCTGAATGCGCTAACCGGCAAAGGCGTGCATATCGTCACGGTGAATGACTATCTGGCCAAACGCGACGCTGAATGGATGGGCCAGGTTTACAGCGCTCTGGGTATGACCACCGGCGTGGTTTACCCCAACATGCCCGATGACGAGAAGAGAGCAGCCTACGCCGCCGACATCACCCATACCACCAACAACGAGCTGGGCTTTGATTATTTGCGCGATAACATGCGTTCCGAATTGTCCGAAATGGCGCAGCGTGGACATAACTTTGCGATTGTCGACGAGGTGGATTCAATCCTGATCGACGAGGCCCGCACGCCGCTGATCATTTCCGGCCCCGCACAGGACCGGTCCGAGCTGTATATCACCATTGATAAACTGATCCCGAACCTGACGGACGAGCATTTCGAGCTGGACGAGAAAACCAAAAACGTGACCTACACCGAAGAGGGTAACGATTTTATCGAGCAAACCCTGCGTGACGCGGGCATCCTGCCGCCAGAACAGTCGCTGTATGATCCCGAAAGCACCACAATCGTGCATCACGTCAATCAGGGCCTAAAGGCGCATAAACTGTTCCTGAAGGACAAGGATTATATCGTTCGTGACGATGAAGTGATGTTGATCGATGAATTTACCGGCCGGATGATGGCGGGGCGGCGTTTGTCCGATGGTCTGCATCAGGCGATCGAGGCCAAGGAAGGCGTGAACATTCAGGCCGAAAACGTGACGCTGGCCTCGGTGACATTCCAGAACTATTTCCGCCTGTATGACAAACTGGCAGGCATGACCGGCACCGCCGCAACCGAAGCCGAAGAATTCGCCGAAATCTATGGGCTAGGTGTGATCGAAGTGCCGACAAACCGTCCGATTGCCCGCGAAGACGAGCACGATCAGGTTTACCGCACCACGCGCGAGAAATTTGAAGGCGTGGTGAAGGAAATTGAAGAGGCACATGCCAAGGGTCAACCACTGCTGGTCGGTACCACCTCGATTGAAAAATCCGAAGCACTGTCGGATATGCTGAAAACGGCAGAGGTTAAACATAACGTTCTAAACGCGCGTCACCACGAACAAGAAGCGAAAATTATTGCCGATGCGGGCAAATTTGGCGCTGTTACCATCGCCACCAATATGGCGGGTCGCGGCACCGATATTCAGCTGGGCGGCAACGTAGATATGGTGTTCAAAGAGGCGCTAGAGGCTGATCCAGATGCCAATCCGGAAGAGTTGCGCGCCAAGATCGTGACCGAGCACGCCGATGACAAAGCCAAGGTTATTGCGGCGGGGGGCCTGTATGTTCTGGCCACCGAACGCCACGAGAGCCGCCGGATTGATAACCAGTTGCGTGGTCGTTCAGGCCGCCAAGGTGACCCGGGCCGTTCATCGTTTTTCTTATCGCTCGAAGATGATCTGATGCGGATTTTTGGCTCGGAGCGCCTGGATTCGGTTCTGACAAAACTGGGCATGAAAGATGGCGAGGCTATCGTTCATCCGTGGGTCAACAAATCACTGGAAAAAGCGCAGGCCAAGGTTGAAGGCCGCAACTTTGACATCCGCAAGCAGCTGTTGAAATTTGATGACGTGATGAACGATCAGCGCAAGGTGATCTTCTCGCAGCGCCGTGAAATCATGGAAGCCGAGGACCTGTCGGACATCATACAGGACATGCGCCATCAGGTTGTCGAAGATCTGGTTGAAGAGTTTATTCCGCCCAAAACCTATGCCGATCAGTGGAACTCCGAGGGGCTGTATGCCTCGGTGATTGAACGGATGGGCATGGATGTGCCGGTGATGAAATGGGCCAGCGAGGAGGGCGTCGATGACGATGTAATCATCGAGCGTTTGTGCGATGCGTCGGACGAAATGATGGCGATAAAGGTTGGGCAATTCGGCCCTGAAACCATGCGCAACATTGAAAAGCAGGTATTGCTGCAAACGATTGACGGGAAATGGCGCGATCATTTGCTGACGCTTGAACATCTGCGTTCGGTCGTGGGTTTCCGCGGCTATGCCCAGCGTGATCCGCTGAA
>JAFLKA010000134.1 GCA_022712735.1 Marinosulfonomonas sp.
GGACGAGGATGGCGCATCACCCCGCACCCTGCGCCAATACGGGCTGGGGGCGCAGATACTATCGGCGCTTGGCTTGACACGGCTGATCCTTGCCACCAACTCTCCTTTGCCCAAGGTCGTTGGGCTGGAAGCCTACGGGCTGTCGATTGAAGGCACCCGCGCAATCCCGAAGGATATGATCTGATGGCCGCACATGAAAAACACTACACCCCGCCGGTGCCGGAATTTAAAAAACCGGTTAAACTGCTGATCGTGGTCGCGCCTTACTACAAGGACATCGCCGATGATCTGGTGAAAGGGGCCAAGAAGGCGATCAAAGACGCGGGCGGCACTTATGATCTGGTCGAGGTGCCCGGCGCGCTGGAAATCCCCACTGCCATTGCCATTGCCGAGCGCACCAGCAATTTTGACGGCTACGTCGCGCTGGGCTGTGTCATTCGCGGCGAAACCACCCATTACGACACGGTTTGCAATGATAGCAGCCGGATGATCAGCCAGATGGGGCTGAACGGCATTTGCATCGGCAACGGTATCCTGACGGTCGAAAACCGCAAACAAGCCAAGGCGCGGGCCGATGTGAAGGATCAGAATAAAGGTGGGGGTGCCGCGATTGCGGCCTTGCATCTGGTGGCGTTGTCGCGCAAATGGGGGCGCGAGACCACAGGCATCGGGTTCAAACCCGCACCAAGTGAATTCCTGATGGCCGATAGCACCGATGATGGACCCAAAACAGCATGACCGATAAACGCCAAATGAAATCTGCCGCCCGCCTATATGCGGTGCAGGCGTTGTTTCAAATGGAACATTCCGCCCAGACGATTGACGATGTGCGCGACCAGTTCGAAGAGCACCGCTTTGGCGCTGTTTATGAGGGCGAGGAAATGGCCGAGGGCAATCTGACCCTGTTTCGCACGCTGCTGGAAAATGCGGTTAATAGCCAAGGGCCGATTGACCAGATGACGGATCGCGCATTGGTGGAAAAATGGCCGCTGAAACGCATTGACCCAACCCTGCGCGCCCTGTTTCGCGCCGCGGGTGCCGAACTAACCCGCAGCGACACACCGCCCAAGGTGGTGATCAACGAATACGTTGATGTCGCCAAGGCGTTCTTTCCTGACGGGCGCGAGCCAAAGTTCGTCAACGCAGTGCTGGACCACATGGCGCGTGAGGCCAAACCCGAAGCGTTTTAGCAAACACCCGTTGGCTGCGACGACAAGCCCCTTGGATTTTCGCCGCGTTTTGCTATTCTTTGATGAAACGCGCCCAGACCGGAGTCGATCCATGCCCAAACTTGTCCGTCTTTATATCCGCAATGTTGCGTACGGGTTCGCCCTGTCCGGCATATTCGTGGCCGCCCTGATGTATTTCAACGTCGCCAACCTGTGGCATCTGGTGAACAGCTCCAGCATGGGCTGGGTCGCGGCGCTGATGCTGTTCATGTTCAACGGGATTGTCTTTGCCGGTGTGCAGTTTGCCATAGCTATCATGCGGATTGACGAGGATGACGAGCCCAAGGGCGGCAAGCGCGAGCCGTTGATTGTGGATTATCAACCGATTGCCATTCCGGTGGACGAGGGGCGCAAGCGGCGTCGGTAGGGGGGCAGGGTGTGCTGTCGTAGGCGCTGAGAACAGGTGTTCGCAAACATCCGCTATGCGGCAAAACGAGAATCGAAGTTTAATATTCGAACGGCAGCTTTGACCCATTGCGGTCAAAGAGGTAAAGCACCAGAAGATCATTGTTTGAAACTTGTCTGTCGGGGGTAGTCCCATGGTTTTCTGGATAGCGAGTCTCGTTGTCATGGCGATAGCCTATCTTCTCGGGTCAATACCTACGGGTTTCCTTGCTGGAAAACTGCTCAAGGGCATTGATATCCGAGAACATGGTTCTAAATCTGTTGGTGCAACGAACGTATTGCGGACTTTAGGAAAATGGCCTGCGTTGATAGTGCTTCTCGTGGATATGCTGAAAGGTGCAGGGGCGATTGTGTTTGCTCACTGGATTTATACATTGCGCGTCATCATTCCACCTAATGAATTCGATATGCAAACCTACCTGCCCTGGATCGTTTGTTTGGCAGGATTTGCGGTGCTATTTGGACATAGCCGCTCGATTTGGCTGAACTTTGCAGGAGGCAAATCAGCCGCGACGGGACTCGGCGTGTTGCTTGCGATTTCTTGGCCAGTGGGAGTGGGTGCCGCAACTGTTTTTGTTGTTGTGCTGGCTATTTTTCGGATTGTCTCGCTTGGCTCAATGCTGGCTGCGTTGTCTGCAATCGTCCTTATTTGTAGCTTACAGGAGCCTTTGCCATATCGGTTACTTGTAATTGCAGGAGGCGTTTATGTAGTTGTGCGCCATAGAACTAACATTCAACGGTTACTGGCAGGTAAAGAACCACGTTTGGGGCAGAGTAAATCGTAGCCGAAAAAATCTAAGGTGGCGGGCCCACACAAGCCGTAGGGGTGCGTAAATTCCCGAAGAGCCCGTATGTACAGGTGGGCACCGGATAAATGAACCAAGATCCAAACAGAGCCAGCTCCCTTTCGGTTGAGTAAGGCCACTGGAATTGAACCCC
>JAFLKA010000135.1 GCA_022712735.1 Marinosulfonomonas sp.
TTGCCGAATTGCTTGCGGATCACAATAGGCGATGAAGCATCCTGCCGCCGCGTGGCCCATGCAGTGGCTGGTTTCAAGGAGATGCAGTGATGGCGCAGATTTATGAGCGCGTGGCTCTGATCGGGCTAGGCTTGATCGCCGGATCAATGGCGCTGGCGATGCGGCGCAGTGGTTTGGCAGGCGAAATCACCGGCTATGCGCGATCCGCCGAAACCCGCAAAGTGGCGGCTGAAATCGGACTGGTGGATCGGGTTTGCGAAAGTGCAGCCGATGCCGTCAAAGGTGCCGATCTGGTCGTACTTTGCGTGCCTGTCGGCGCGATGGGCGCTGTGGCCGCCGAAATCGGGCCGCATTTGCAAGCCGGTGCAACGGTGTCCGACGTTGGCTCGGTCAAACGCGCGGTGATTGATGCGGTTGGCCCGCACATACCCGAAGGTGTGCATTTCATTCCGGCGCACCCGCTGGCGGGGACCGAAAAATCCGGACCCACGTCAGGCTTTGCCGAACTGTTTGACGGGCGCTGGTGCCTGATCGTGCCGGTCATGGGCACGGACGTTACTGCCACACAACGCTTACGTGATTTGTGGCTCGGTATGGGGGCACTGGTCGATGAAATGGAGGCCGATCACCATGATCTGGTGTTGGCTGTGACCAGCCACGCCCCGCATCTAATTGCCTACACAATGGTCGGCGTGGCCGATGATTTAAGCCGCGTGACCGACACCGAAGTGGTGAATTATTCAGCCGCCGGTTTTCGGGATTTCACCCGTATTGCCGCGTCGGACCCGACCATGTGGCGCGATGTTTTTCTGAACAACAAGGACGCGACGCTGGAAATTCTGGGCCGATTCACCGAAGAACTGTTCGCCCTGCAACGGGCTATTCGCACCGGCGACGGGGACCATCTGTTTGATTATTTCACTCGCACAAGGGCGATCCGGCGCGGGATTATCGAGGCGGGTCAGGATACGGATGTTGTCGATTTTGGGCGGGTAAAAAAGTAGAAAATGGTTTGGTTGCGGACATTTGTAATGGTGCTGCTCTGCATAACGGCGGGGCAAGTTGCGTTGGCCAAGGCGCCATCAACATCGTTGCGCCCAACGGCGCGACCCGTCGGCATTACCAATTATGTGCCCCGCCTGATTGCGGTGCCGGTTTATTTTAATGCTCGCATCCGGCCAAAACCGCGCCCCGTTACCGCGACGGATACACGATATCGGAGCCGGGTCGAGGCACATCCCGATGTGGCGGTGTTTTTGCGGGGTGCACCGGGGTTGCAACGGTCATTGCGTCCCCCCGCGAGACCCAGAAACATGCGCCGGATTGTGGCGCGGGCTGAAACGGTGCCAATTGCGGTGAGCGGTGAAGTGCGCGGGCCACGCCGTGGGTCGGTTTGTGGTGACAGAGCCATTCGTGGTCAGGCGATTACCCGTATTCGGGGTCGGCTCAGTGCTTGTGGTATTGCCAATCCAGTCAAGATTACATCGGTTGACGGGGTGGCGTTAAGCACGCCAGCGACGCTGGATTGCACGACGGCCAAGGCGTTGAAACAATGGGTTCACAATGGCGCAAAACCGGCAGTTGGGCGTATGGGCGGCGGCATTAAATCGCTGCGCGTGGTGGCGCATTACGCCTGCCGGACCCGCAACAATCAGGCCGGTGCCAAGATTTCGGAACATGCAAGGGGCCGCGCGATTGATATTGCCGCGATCAACCTGAAGGATGGAACCTCGTTGACGGTGCTGACCGACTGGCGGAACCGCCGCAAAGGTGCTGTTCTAAAGCGGATGCACAAGGCGGCATGCGGGCCATTTGGCACGGTTCTGGGGCCGAACGCGAACCGGTATCATCAGGACCATTTCCATTTTGACACCGCCAGATACCGCAGCGGGACATATTGCCGTTAGTTTAAGCGCGGGGCTGGCCCGATGGGCAACGGCCCCAACAACATTTGACCTGCGGCAAAATTCAGCGGCGCTTTGATCACATTTTCACCACTCGACATATCAGCTAGAACCCTTAGGGCGCGTCGGATGGTCTGGGCAAAATCAGGGTCTACCGCATTGGCGTTTTCGGCCAGTAGATACATTTTCTGCCAGTTCGTGGCGATCAGGTCCAGCGTGCCGTTTGGATATCCGCTCCGGTCAATTTGCAAGGTTCCACTGGCCTGAAACTGCACATCACCCCAAAGGATAGTCAGGTCGGTCACGGTGATTTCGGTAAGTTGCGGCGTGTCGGCGCGCGTCGCTAGCAGGTTCCACGGGTGGGTGAAGGCAAGGGTGCTGTCGAGCGACATTCTGTCAAAAACTGCGGGTTGTTGCCCTGCTGGATCAATCGCTATGCGCAGTTCGTCAGGTAGGGTGATGGCGTTGGCTGAAACGGCCAGATCGTAATGCAGCGGGTTGGCCGGCGTTTGGCGGGTGGCAATGTTGCCATCCTTGATTGCGGTTTTCCAACCCATGTTCGAGGTCACCGCCAGATTGCGGATCACAATGCTGCTGCGCTCGATTTCCAGCGCTTTGTCCAACAGGGCACCAGTGGCAAACACCACACTGCCC
>JAFLKA010000402.1 GCA_022712735.1 Marinosulfonomonas sp.
CCCGTAGCCCCATGCAGCACAATCGCCGCTTTCGGGGTGCCTGCGGGGCGATGCAACGTACCTGATAATTGTGCACGATCCGCGCGGAATTTGACATCCTCGACCCCTGCCGTGGCTGGTATTATACGCAATTCCGATACAGACATCCTGTTCTCCACCTCTAGACCATTCAGTCTAGTAACACTACTAGACCAATCGGTCTAGCCCTTGTATAATACCCGCATGACAGACCACCCCCCCAAAACCCGCGACCGGCTGATCGCCAGCGCCGCCCGCCTGTTTCGCCAAAAGGGATACCACGGCACAGGTCTGGCCGAAGTTCTAACCGACAGTCACACACCCAAAGGGTCGCTGTATCACCACTTCCCCAGCGGCAAGTCCGATCTGGCGATGGCCGCCGCCAGCTGGGTGTCGCAGGGCATGATCGGCGTGATTGACGATGCGTTTGCCGATGCCGACAGCTTTGCCGCAGGGGCCACCACGTTTTGCCATAAGCTGGCCAAACTGTTCGATATGAGTGACCATTGGCAAAGCTGCCCAATTTCATCAATGCTGTTTGACGGGCCGGACAATGACGCCTTTCGCAACCATGCCGACCAGATCCTGACCAGCTGGAGCACGCGCACAGCTGAACACGGGTGCCGGTTGGGTATGGATGCCGCCAAGGCCGAAGCCGCCGCCGAGCTGTTATTGCTCACCATTCAGGGCGCGTGGACCATTGCACGGGCCCGCAAATCTGCCGATGTCATTCGACGTATTCCAATTCATCTATATGGTTGATACCCTGCGGCGAAACCAGCCAAAGGAAATGCCCGTGAAACACCTGACACTCATCGCCGCCACATTGCTCGCAACAACCGCAAACGCCGACATACTGAACGTGGTCACAGTCGCACCAAACGTCTACGCCATCGTCGGCCCGCTGGAGCAACGCAACCCCGAAAACTTGGGCAATAACGCCACCTTCGGACTGGTGGTGACAGATGCAGGTGCAATCCTGATGGACCCCGGCGGCAGTTACAAAGGGGCCGAGGCGCTGCATGGCGTGATCAAGGGTATCACCGACCAGCCAGTGAAATACGTGGTTGATACCGGCGGGCAGGATCACCGCTGGCTGGGCAACGGATACTGGCAGGCGCAGGGGGCACAGGTGATTGCCTCGGACGACGCCGTGGCGGATCACCATGATCGTGGCTCAATGCAACTGACCGGCCTGACCGCACTGATTGGCGAAGACATGCTGGCCGGAACCGAGCCGTCTTACGCCGACATCACATTCACCAGTGACTACACCCTGACCTTGGGCGAGGTCACGCTGGAACTGCACCACGAGGGCGCGGCCCACACGCCGGGCGACAGCACGGTTTGGCTGGCGGACCGCTCGGTCCTGTTCACGGGCGATATCGTTTATATGGAACGCATTCTGGGTATTGGGTCACAATCCAGTTCGCTGGAATGGGTGGCAAGTTTCGAGGCCCTCGCAGCACTTGAACCAACCCACATCGTGCCCGGCCACGGTGCGCCCACCGATCTGGCGGGCGCAACCCGCGATACATATGACTACCTGATCAACATCCGCAGCCGGATGGCGACCTATATTGAGGACGGCGGCGACATTATCGAATCCGTCAAAGTGGACCAATCGCCATTTTCCTATCTGGAAAATTTTGAAGGCTTGGCGGGCCGCAATGCCCAAGAAGTGTTCAGCCAGATGGAATGGGAATAGGGGCAACTGCGGGCGCATCACGCCCCTTACCGAACCAATTCAGCAAATCCCGCGCAACCACACCGCAATTTCGCGCAGCGCAACTGTGCCCTCCGGCACCACCTTGGTCAAATTGACGAACGCATGCACCTGCCCCGCAAAATGGCGGTGCACCACCCGCACGCCTGCCGCTTGCAGCTTGTCGGCATATCCCGCGCCATCATCCACCAGCGGATCAAACCCGCCGGTGATGATGTAACTGTCGGGCAATCCGGTGAAATCATCCGCCAGCAGCGGCGAGAACCTCGCATCATCAAAATCGCGGAACTCACCGGCATACATATCCCGATACCAGACCATCCGCGCCTTGGGCAGGATATAGGCGTCCTTCAGATCATTGACCGAAGCCGAATTGATATGGCCATCAGTGACGGGGTATATCAGCACCTGAAACCGTGGCACCGGCCGGCCCGCACCCCGCATTTGTTGCGCCACAACAGCAGCGAAACACCCGCCAGCGCTATCACCACCAACACCGATACACACAGGATCAACCCCCAGTTCAGCCGCCCGTCTGACCACATCCAGATAGGCCGCTACACTATCATCCACACCCGCCGGATAGGGATGCTCTGGGGCCAAACGGTAATCCACCGAAATCACTACACCGCCCCACCATTTGGCCAGCTTGGCACATAGGTCGTGGTGCGTGTCCAGATCGCCTTGAACAAAGCCACCGCCATGGAAATACACCATCGCCGGACGCGCAGGCCCGCCACTATGATCACTGAACAACCGCGCCCTAACCGGCCCATTGGCCCCCGCCACCTCAATGTCTTTGATCCGCGCCAACTCCGGCCCCTTGCGGTCCAGCATCCCCGCCATTTTCGCCATTTGCACACGGCTCTCGGCCACGCTCGGCATTGGCCCCACGCCGCGAATATGATTGGCGAGTCGCCCGACCGCCACCGCCTTGGCACCAATCTTTGCCCCCCGATACTGCTCGCGGTTTGGCGTCACCCACCCCGCCAACCATTCGGGCAGATAAATCCGTATCAAATTGATGATCAATGCGATTTTTCTCATTAGCCCCCCATTACATTTGTTTCCTCACCATAACCGCATCTGGACGCGGGGCAACTGTGGCCCTATCCTCACGGTTGATCCGAATCCGAGGGACCAGATGAGCGACACCACAGAATCCAACACACAATCCACCTATCAAGTGCTGGCCCGCAAATACCGGCCCGAAAGCTTCAAAGACCTTGTCGGACAGGATGCAATGGTGCGCACCCTGAAAAACGCGTTCGAGGCGGACCGGATCGCGCAAGCCTTCATCATGACCGGCATTCGCGGCACCGGCAAAACCACCACGGCGCGGATCATCGCCAAAGGGATGAACTGCATCGGCGAAGATGGCCAAGGCAAACCAACCACCGAACCCTGTGGTAAATGCGAGCACTGCGTGGCCATCATGGAAGGCCGCCACGTGGATGTAATGGAAATGGACGCCGCCTCGCGCACGGGGGTGGGTGACATCCGCGAAATCATCGACTCGGTGCACTACCGCGCCGCCTCGGCCCGCTACAAAATCTACATCATTGATGAGGTTCACATGCTGTCGACCAGCGCCTTTAACGCGCTGCTCAAAACGCTGGAAGAACCCCCCGCACACGTCAAATTCATCTTTGCCACCACCGAAATCCGCAAGGTGCCGGTGACGGTGCTGTCGCGTTGCCAGCGCTTTGATCTGCGCCGGATTGAACCCGAAGTGATGATCGCATTGCTGCGCAAAACTGCCGATTCCGAAGGCGCTGAAATCTCCGATGATGCGCTGGCGCTGATCACGCGGGCATCAGAAGGGTCAGCGCGGGATGCGCAATCCTTGCTGGATCAGTCGATCAGCCACGGAGCGGGTGAAACCACCGCCGATCAGGTCCGCGCCATGCTGGGGCTAGCGGATCGCGGCCGTGTGCTGGACCTGTTTGATATGATCGTCAAAGGCGATGCAGCGGGGGCGCTGACCGAATTGTCCAGCCAATACGCCGACGGGGCTGACCCGATGGCGGTGCTGCGCGATCTGGCAGAAATCACCCACTGGGTGTCGGTGATAAAAATCACCCCCGAAGCCGCCGAAGACCCCACCGTTTCACCGGACGAGCGCACCCGAGGCCAAGCCATGTCAGCCGCCCTGCCCATGCGGGTGATGGCGCGGATGTGGCAAATGCTGCTCAAGGCGCTGGAAGAAGTGGCGATGGCCCCCAATACCATGATGGCCGCCGAAATGGCGGTGATCCGGCTGACGCATGTGGCCGACCTGCCAACACCGGGCGAGTTGGTTAAGAAACTGCAAGATGCAACGCCGCCACCGCAAAACCCTGCGCCGAGCGGCGGATCAACGGGGCCTGCGGCTGCGCCGGCAGGCGGGGGGGCCTCGCTACGCTCGGCCCCATCACAACCGACAGGCGGCGCGCCAACAGCACTGGCCGTGGCCCATACCCCCGAAAACGCGCTGGCGCGCTATGCCCGCTTTGAAGACGTGGTCGAACTGATCCGCACCATGCGGGATGGGGTGCTGCTGGTCGAAGTCGAAAACAATCTGCGCCTTGCCAGCTACAGCCCCGGCCGGATCGAATTTGTGCCCACTGGCACCGCTCCGCGCGACCTTGCACAACGGCTGGGTCAGCGCTTGCAAGGCTGGACCGGCGCACGTTGGGCGGTAACGCTGGTCAATGAGGGCGGAGCTAAAACCATTGCTGAAATTCGAGATGCTGACAAATTGGCGCTCAAACAAGAAGCCAGTGAGCACCCGTTGGTGCAGGCCGTGCTGACCACATTTCCCGGCGCAGAGATCACCAAGGTCACTACCAAAAAAGCAATTGAAGCCATCGCTGCTGCCGACGCCCTGCCAGAAGTTGATGACGAATGGGATCCATTCGAGAACGATTAAGCCTGCTCATTTTTGTTCCACAAATATCCCCGCCGGAGGCATCAATTCTCTTTGGTCGCACCTTGTGAAACCAAACGAGCGCCCGTATCTATAGACCCAACCCGTCAACACAGGAGAGACACGAGATGTTCAAAGGCATGGGCGACATGGCCAAGATGATGCAAACGGCCAAGGATATGCAGGAGAAAATGGGCGCGCTGCAAGAAGAAATGAACAGCATCACCGTGGTTGGCGAA
>JAFLKA010000375.1 GCA_022712735.1 Marinosulfonomonas sp.
CCGAACCAGCCACGCCCGCAACAGCGGCGATGTTTTCATTGTCTTTGGAAACACCTGCCCGCTGGACCCCGTGAACACCTCTTGGCCCAGCCCCCGCGCCCAGTCCTGAACCGCTTCTGCGTCAAACGCTTTCAGGATATTACGCAGTGGCGCGGATGCCTCGCCATACCGCGCCAACATCGCTTCAAACGGCTCGTCCTTGGTCAGGTTCAGCCCCGATTTTCCCGCCATCAGGAATTTTCGTCCCACGGATGGTTTTGCATCAATAACAACGACTTGTCGTCCGGCCCGCGCCAATTCCTCGGCTGCCATCAGCCCCGCAGGCCCCGCCCCGATCACCAGCGCATCAAGCATTTGGAAGCCCCCCTTTGATCTCGATTACACGGTGCGGATACGGGATTTGGATGCCGTTTTCTTTTAGCGCGTTCCAGATCAAGAACAGCACGTCCGAGGTGTATTTATTATCCCCGTCATCAATGCCGTTAACCCAGAATTCCACCGCAAAATCTATGCCGCTATCGCCAAACCCACGCAGCTCGCAATCCGGTGGATAGGGCTTATTCAATATGTCTTTGTGCTTGGCCACGGCCGCCTCGACAATCGCGGGAACCTTGTTGATGTCGGTATCATAAGACACGCTGAACGGCGCCTCATACCGGTTGGCCGATCCACTGTCAGAATAGTTCACAACCCGCGTTGTGATAAAGTCCTCGTTGGGCACCACAATCCAGCGACCATCATAGGATTCAAGGATCGTGGCACGGGCCAGCATCTTGATGATAGTACCGGATTCACCGCCATCCAGCTCGACATAATCACCAACCGTGGCTTGGCCCTCCAGCAGCAGGATCACGCCTGAAATAAAGTTCGAGGCAATCTTTTGCAGACCAAAACCAAGGCCCACACCAATAGCCCCACCCAGCACTGCAAGGGTCGACAGGTTGACCCCCATGATGTTCATCAACATCAGGAACGCGACGCCGAAAATCACGATCTCGGCGGTTTTGACGGCCAGTTGCCGCGTGGCGGGACGCATCTCGTCCTGCTTGCCGATATAGGCCGCGCTCTGGTCATTCGACCAGCGGCCAAACCAGAACAGCAGGCTGCCCGCAATCACGCCGCGCACCATCGCCATAATTGAGAACGAGATGTTGCCAAGCGTCACCGTTGTCGCCGTAAGGTAGGCCGTGACATCATCCAGAACGCCCAGCGCATAAAGCGCCATCGCCGGGATCAGGATGTATTTTCCCAACAATTTCAAGAAGCTGTCCTTGACGATGTCGCTCACTAAGGCGCGTGCCGCCAAGAACAGGAACACCCGTTTACCAAAGGCAATCACCGCACCCGAGCCAAAAATCGAGCGCGTTATCTGCTCGCCCAATCCGATGAACATATAGGCCAGCAACGGCAGTAACAGCGGCAGGAAGATCAGCACATACCGGCGCGCTTGGGCGATGTAGGATGTCTGCCCCTCGGCAGGCGTTATGGCCTTTGTCAAAACCGGCGACAGTTTCCGGCTGACCAGCAGGGCCAGCAAAAACGCCGCGATCAGCAGGCCGAATTGTGACCACGCGGCGGGGCTCAGTAACCAGCCCTGCGCCAGTTCCCAGCCCTGATTAACATAACCTATCGCTTTTTGGATTATCTCTGGTTGCCCGTCCATACCGCGTTCCACCCTTGCCGGTCATTACACGACTTCACCTATAGCATCCCATTTATAGGGGTAAACCGGTATCCCTCATTCTGGTTATGCCGTTTTGATCCTGATCACCGCGGAAATGTCCTGTCCGTGGTATAATCCGTCAGTGGCCTCCGTAATATGAAAGGGAATAAAATGACATTATCATACATTGAATATCCCGATACAAAGACCGTTGAAATCCATGTAGATGGCAAGGTTACGCGCGAGGAATTCGACACGATCATTGTCGGCATGGGTAGGTTCATCCAGAACTATGGCGAGATTAAATTGCTTGAATCAATTGCTACGTTCAAGGTCGGCATGGACATGCATATGCTGTGGGAGGGCGTGAAATTTGACATGAAAAATATCCGCCACATCAGCCATTGCGCTGTGGTCTCGGATATTGGCTGGATCAGCCCGATGTCAAAGGCGGCAGGGGCGTTCATGTCGACCAAATTACGCACCTTCAATATGGATGAAATCGATGCGGCGCGGGCGTGGTTGAAAGACCCTGACGCCAACTCCTAGCGGCACATCTCCTTGATTGCCATCAGGTTTTCAGGCGTCGCCGCCAATGCGTCGCTTGAGAGCGCTGCTATCTCGTCGGCAAACCCGTCTGCTTCCAGCACACGGTCCACCAGCCCGTAATTCAGCGCCTCTTGTGCGGTGAGTTTCTGGCCCGCCATCAGCACCATCTTGGTACGGGCGGGGCCGATCAGGGCACGCATGCGCACAGGGTCCGAGGGTTGTGGTAAAAAGCCGAGCTTCATCACCGGATAGAAAAACTTGGCCGTCGGAGTCGCGATGCGCAGATCGCAAGCCAAGGCCATACCAAACGCACCGCCCGCCAATGTGCCGTTCAACGCGGCGATGGTCAGACAGGGAGCGGCGGCAACTGCGCCCGATAGCCGTTCCCACACCGCATCGGTCGCCAGCCCTGCGCGGGCCTCGTCCAGATCGGCACCGGCGCTGAACACGCGGCCCTCGCCGGTGATCACCAGCACTTTGGCACCCACGGCAGCCTCGGCAATATC
>JAFLKA010000136.1 GCA_022712735.1 Marinosulfonomonas sp.
GTGCAAGGCACGTCTGATGCTGGCGTGATTCCGATGTTTTTGCCCGATTATCAATCGGTTACCGATGATGGCGTGCGCAGTGCCTTTACCGAGGTGTGGAACTCTGGCGACTTCAGTGCCGAAGAGGGCCTGACGGTCACCGAAATTCTGGATGCGGTTCACGCGGGCCAAATCAAGGGCATGTATATCCTTGGTGAAAACCCCGCCATGTCGGACCCTGATGTGACCCATGCGCGTGAAGCGCTGGCCAAACTGGAACACTTGGTGGTGCAGGACATTTTTGTCACCGAAACCGCTAATTATGCCGATGTGATCCTGCCCGCCTCGGCGTTTGCTGAAAAGAACGGCACCGTCACCAACACCAATCGTCAGGTGCAAATGGGCCGCGCCGCGATTGCCCCGCCAGGCGACGCGCGCGAGGATTGGTGGATCGAGGTTGAACTGGCACGCCGCTTGGGACTGGACTGGACCTACACCCACCCGCGCGAAATATTCGCCGAGATGAAGCTGAACATGCATAGCCTTGATAATATCACTTGGGAGCGGCTGGAAGTGGATAACGCGGTGACCTACCCGTCGCTTTCGCCAACGGATCCGGGGCAAGCGATTGTGTTCGGTGATGGGTTTCCACGGGCCGATAAACGCGCCCGTTTCACCCCCGCCAGCCTGATTGCGCCCGACGAGGTGCCGGATGAGGAATATCCGATGATCCTGACGACAGGTCGGCAGTTGGAACATTGGCACACCGGATCAATGACGCGGCGCTCAAAGGTGCTGGACCGGTTGGAGCCGGAAGCAAACTGTTCGCTCCATCCACGCACATTGCGCGAGATGGGAGTGAAGGCAGGTGAAATGCTGACCCTGACCACACGGCGCGGCACGGTCACCATTATGGCCCGTGCAGATCGCGCGGTGGCCGAGGATATGGTGTTCCTGCCCTTTGCCTTTGTCGAGGCGGCGGCCAATATCCTGACCAATCCGGCGCTGGACCCATATGGAAAAATCCCCGAGTTCAAGTTTGCAGCGGTAAAGGTGGAAAAGGCGGGGGCTTAACCCCTTCTTCTTGCCCTAAATACCTGCGCCGCAGGCATAGAATCTCTTATTCTTCGCCTTCAAACCGCAGTGCTACCCCATTTAGGCAATAGCGCAATCCGGTTGGCGCAGGGCCATCGGGAAACACATGCCCCAAATGTGCAGCACATGTGGCGCAATGCACCTCGACGCGGCGCGTGAACAGCTTGCGATCATCGGATTCACCAATGAATTCGGGCGATGCGGGTTGGAAAAAGCTGGGCCAACCAGTGCCCGATTCAAACTTTGTTGCCTGATCAAACAGCGGTGCATCGCAGCAGATGCAATGAAACATGCCGGCCTCTTTGGGGAAATCATCATGGCTGTGTGAACGCTCGGTGCCGTGCTTGCGCGTCACTTTATAAGCCAGATCAGACAATTGGGCGTGCCATTCTGCATCGGTTTTGGTGATTTTTACCATGATGTTATCCTGTTCTGGGCTTGTGTGTTTCGCGTCTGTGACCCATATTTAGGGGCAGTTGGCCAAAGGGCAAGTCCCTGTTTGGCCTATCACAAGGGGTTGACCATGCTGATCCTTGAAAGGGGCCGTTACCGCGCAAGATTTGCCGAGGGAGAGGCGGATATTGGCGCCTCGCAATCGTTGCGCAAGCTCGCTTTTGCCGGTGCGCAAACGGGGCTGGAATGCGATACCTTTGACGCGCATTGCGATCATGTTCTGGTCGAGGAAATAACCTGCGGAAAACTGGTGGCCAGTTACCGGTTGATGCAAATGAACGGGGTGGACATCGGGCAGAGCTATTCGGCGCAGTTTTATGATCTGGCAGCGTTAAAAATCTTCAAAGGGCCGATGTTGGAGCTTGGACGGTTTTGCGTTCATCCCGATTATAATGATCCTGAAATCGTGCGTGTGGCTTGGGCGATGATGACGCGGGTTGTGGATGGGCAAGGGGTGACGATGCTGTTTGGCTGCTCGTCCTTTGCAGGCTGTGACGGGGCGCCCTATAGCGATGCGTTCTCACTGCTAAAAGCGCGCCACCTTGCGCCGGATCAATGGCGCCCGTTGGTCAAGGCGCAGGATGTGGTTTCGTTTGATGATGCCACCCTGTCGCATAAGGCGCTGCGGACTGTCCCGCCGCTGTTGCGCACCTATCTGGCGATGGGCGGCTGGGTGTCGGACCACGCGGTGGTGGACCGCGATATGAACACGCTGCATGTGTTTGTCGGGGTGGAAATCGCGGCCATTCCCGAAACGCGCAAACGCCTGCTGAGGGCGGTGGCGAACTAACCCGCGATGATTTCGCGATAAATGTCGGGATCAGTCGCGCCTTCGGTTCCGATCAACAAAACGCGGGCGTTGTTATCAAGGCCCAATGTTTCACGATGCCCTGTATCTGCGCTGGCTGCAATCAACGCAGCCAATCCGGCAACCGCAGATTCGCCCGCCGTAATGGCGGGATCATCGCCCAAAGGATTACCAAGAAGGCGCATTGCAGGGGCAACGAAATCGTCGGGAACGGTGGTGAATGCCGATGCTTCTTCGCGCAGGATGTCCCACGCCAGTGGCGATGGTTCACCACAGGACAGCCCTGCCATCATGGTCTCCGTCTGGATGTCGACGTTGGTGATTGTCCCTTTGCGGGCGCTAGCAAACAGACAGGCTGCGCGATCTGGCTCGACCACAATGATACGCGGGTATTGCTTGGCCCAACGCTGGCGCATTCCCGCTGCAACCGCCGCCGCAATTCCGCCAACACCGCCCTGCACAAACACATGGGTTGGGGCGATGTCCAACGCCTGATTGACCTCGTCGATCAGCACGCCGTATCCGGCCATCACGTCGCG
>JAFLKA010000137.1 GCA_022712735.1 Marinosulfonomonas sp.
TTGCATGACGGCTGATGCGATGGCGACGGCGGTGCAGGTTCTCGGGATGGAGAGGGGGAGCGGTTTTGCCCTTCGGATGGGGCTGAACTGTCTGATCCTGGAACGGACAAAGGTCGGGATTAGACAGCATGGCATCGGGCCATTGTTTCAGAGAAGGGTTGATGCGGGTTGAATAAAGGGACGACGTGAGGAAGCTTGAACTGGGTTTTGATACCATTTCAATCGACTATCTCTCACTCGCCCGTTGGCTCGCTCGGATAGCGACGCTGCCTGAGTACGACAAGGCCTATCCGCCACACTACCGGAGAACCTAGCCATTACCAGTTGCAGACATTGGAGCATACGCAGCGAAAGCTCGCTTTGTCCGCGTTGTGTAAGTTCATACATGGTGCAGCGAATGTCACGGTATCCTGAAAGGGCGGGCCGTTAGGCCCGCCGAAGGCTTAGGAGCCTTGTTGCTGTTTTGCGACGCGGCGGCGTTCGTCTTGGCTGGCGTTATCAAAGTTGTCTGCCGCCAGCGTCATGCCGTATTCGGTGCCACCTGAACTATTTTCCCAGCTTGTCTGGCGCATAGTGCCGCGAACGTGAACCGTATCACCGGGAAGAGTGTTTTCGTTCACCCACTTAATGACGTTCTCATTGAAGATCGTCACTTCGTTCCAGTAAGCGTTTCCTTGAAAGTCGCCTCTGTCGTCTTTGCGGCCATACTCGGCTGCGATGCTGACGCGAATTGTGCTGCCAACTGTCTTGATTTTGCCTACGCGGCCCAAGATCTGAAATTCTGAAAAGGTTCTCATTGTGGTGTCTCCTTGGTGAATGTGTTTCGATAAATAACGGTCAAACGTGTCTTCGATGCGATCAAACCAAAAAACGGAGGGTCCGAACGATATTATAATATTGTATAGCAATATTTCATGTCGGGTGGAAACCGTTTTTTTGATTGAAAGTGAGGGCGTTAGCCTGAGCCGGTCGCTAAGAGAAGACTAAGTGATGTTCCGTTTAAGAAACACGTCCAAGGGGACACTTGAGAACCGACGCGCAAAGTTTTTAGAGGGCCGATTAGGATCAAGACTGTTGGCAAGCTGCACCATGCTCAAGCTGATAAAGAAAGGCAAAGGCGACCGAGGTGCGGGAAAACGCGGAACGAGGTGGGGATCTTTGACAGTGCGGAAAAGGGTGAATGAATACTTCACGGTTGGTTCTCGTTTGTGGCATGATCGACCAGCGGGACAACACGGGTGATCCGTGGACATAATGAGGCGGTGGACAATGATAACAGCATACGAACCTGTCGGGTTCTATACACAGGGAAATAAGCGACGGGCCTACCGGCCCGGCCGCTCCTCAATGTGGTTCTTGGTCCGGTTGGTTGTGGCCATTGCAATCACTACGGGTTCTGTCAAAGCAGAAATGATTCTGCCCTCTGCAATCTACGTTGTCGATGGTGATACAGTACGGTTTGCTGGCGATAGCTGGCGGCTGGTGGGGCTGGACACGCCAGAGACGTACCGTCCGCAATGTGATTATGAGCTGGCGCTTGGTCGGGCGGCAACTGCGAGGCTCCGCCAGTTGGTAGTGTCTGGACTAGGCGTCAATCTAGTCGCGCTACCCGGGCGTGACCGATACGATCGAGGATTAGCGCGGCTTTATATTGGTGAGGATAATATCGCAGATATTTTGACCAGCGAAGGTTTGGCCCGTCGATATGATGGCGGCAAACGACAGGGCTGGTGTGGGTGACGCGACAGCGCTTCTGCGCGTATAGGTTTAACTGGCTCTAAGCTGTAAAAATGGGCAATCCAAAAAGAAATGCACTGCATCGAGTCGAACATTCGCGACGTTCCACATCAGATCGGCCGAGATTCGATAACCCGAAGTCGATGAATGAGCTTGTGAGACACGAGGCAATGATGTTTAATACTCACGTCAGGGGTTTTGACCCTCGACAATGGTTACAATCCAACCGGCATTGACCGGAAATGAGAGGTTCACAATGACAAATAAAACAACGCTCGCAGCGGCTCTTTTCGCGCGTCTAGGGTATTCGCGTACAGAGGCCGCGACCTACCTTGGTGTCAGAGGCGACACCGTAAAAAAATGGGTCGCTGGCAAGATGGATATGCCGGATCAAATTGAGACTGATCTGCGCAATTACATCCGGCATTGGGACGGGTTTTGCCAGATGGAAGCGGAGTTCTACACAACTCACTTCGCAAACGAACCATATGCGATAATTGCTGTCCCCGAGGATGAGAACATAGCTGGTTGGGGAATACCTCACTCTGTCGGGTTCATCGAAGCCACCATTGGCGCGATTGCGTCTCATTTGGACACGGGACTAGGCCACATACAAATCCTCGCTGAAACGGAGGTGGAAAAATTCGTACAAGAGCGACACCTACCAAAAGATCACATCACCGCTGCGTTGCATTGGGTGGGTATGTTTGACGACATGCTGGGCGCTCAAATTGGAACACACGGCATGATGCAAGTGACGGAAACGACGGTAGACAAGCTGTTAGACCAGCTTGAAGTAGACCAAAGGTGGTACTCTGTTGATCAAAACCCAGATGCGCCAGAAATGTATCTTCTGACCTTCAAGCCTATGGATGGGGTTTATGAGGGGGACATATCTGACGAGGATACAAACGCAGGCTACGGGTTTGAGCTGTGGCTTTATCTCTTCGAGGATGCTGTTGAATTTGTCGGTGCTGCTGATGATGGGAGTGCTATGAGATTCCGTATGGGAACTGGCAAAAGGCATGATGCTGGATTTAGTGGCGATGATGGAAACGGTTTTGATAGCATTGCACTCAATTTGCATATTGAAAGGCGACTAAAGCAGATATTCGGGACACCCGCCAAAATGCTTAAAGAATTGTCGGAAAAGTCGGGCGGCGGCAACACGCCGTGGACATTTACCGATGACTAAAACCGAAGGATTAAGGCTATTGCCGTTGTTACGGCTTCTGCGCGAATAGCGCAGGCCCGTGGGGCAGGGGCACCGCCCTTGGGCCACGGGCAAATTAGAGGGTGGTTTTGTCAGACCACTTCACTGCTGGTTCCCTTCCTTCAGTTTTCCAAGTATTCACCATATGGGTTTGCAGGGCCAAATCTTATGCCGTCCTGCCAGAAACAGCCATTGAATCCTAACAGCCATGCACGGTGAATTTCGGATCGGGCGAATGCCCGCCGAATCCAGCGCGGCATTTTTCGCCGCTGGTATCCATGCAGAAAAATTCGTTGCAATAGAGCATTACTCATCATGTCGCGGCACTCTTTTTACACGACCTTTGCGCGCCGCCTCAACAAAAATTCTATGAACTTTTTGGGTAAAAACGGAGCTGAACGCACCCTTCTTGCCGTTCGGATCAAGGTAGAAGGACGTTTCCAGAAAGTCGTGGTTGTATTCATCCAAAAACACCCAGAGACGCATATCGGATGCGAGGTGAGCGCGTTTGCGTTCCATCTGCGGAATTTCCATTGCGAGCCTGTCTTTCATCGGCTCTTTACTGGTGATTGGCAGGATAAAAAGGTTTGTCCGGCCATCTTTGCCAACAGCCGTTGTGACAAGTGCAGTAGGGCGCAATTTGCGGCCATGTTCAGCCCCAGCCTCATGCTCTCGACGCCAGAGATATTCATAGTCCCAAACATCGCCTTTTTTGGGTCGGTTCATTTTGGAGCCTCATCGGAAAGAGAGGCTTCGAGCATTTCCAGATGTTCGGCTGGCATTTCCTCCACGGCGAACGCCTGTCGTTCATCCTTCGCAAAACGCTGCTCATAATCCCGAATGCTCATCAGAACAAAACGGGGTTTCTTGTGTTTCGTTATGGCGATAGGCTCGTAGCTGGCTGCATCAAGAACATCGCCAAGGGTTTGCTTTAGATCGGTAGATGGGAATGAACGCATTTGGTATCTCCTTTTGTCTAATATAGACTAAATAGACAAAACAGACAATAGCAAAGATAGCCATGATTAAAAAAGACCCCGCCGAAGCGGGGCCAGTTGGTTCCTTCACCACAAGGATTTCAGTTATTTCGGGGGCCATAGATGATTGCCTTTGGCATCGTAAACGGCAGTAATATTTATGTGCTCAACCACGGGTGTGATGCCAAGCGTTGTGAGGGCGTAAACGATACGTTGGATTGTGTCGTCAGGCAGGGCAATTGGTTCGCCTGTTGCAGTTTCAACCCGTCCATGTGCTTCAATCGTTGTCCCTGATAGGTCGGCCATAGTCTTACCTCGTTAATGGTGGAAAACACGCTCATAAAAGACATTTAAGGCATCCATTGCTGCATCTTCAGTCTGTGCTTCAGGCAATCCAGGAACAAGCCATGTTTCGCCATCATATGCCAGTCGCGCTTTGGCGTTCAACCGTTGCAACAGATCATCCTTTGGGCCTTCCCAAAGCGAGATTGCGCCATCAACGTCGGGGGCGCGAGACAGAACAATCTCGCCGCTTCGGTAACAGTGCATATACATAGTAATTCCTTTCTTACGTATTTGTGCCACCGTGGGGCTTGCTGGTTAGGGTGTGATGCCTCCACGGTGGCGGCAGGGTATCACCAATGGCGCGCCCCTTGAGCTGATGCGCGAACATAATCGCCGGTTCTGGTTTGATCAGGACGGCATCATGGTGAAGCGCTTTGAAGTTGTAGCTCTCCCCACAGTGATCAAGCGTGCAGACCCATATTTAAGCATTACGGAGGTTAATCTCGATGATTAGAGCATCTATTAAAACCGTTGTTATTGCAGCAATATTGGCGCTTTCTACCAGCGCCGCGGTTGCCAAGTGCAATAAAAAATTCCTGAATCCAATCACCGAAGTCTGTTGGGACTGTATATTCCCGATCTCGATTGGTGCGATCAGCCTATTTGGCAACCGGCCTGACACTAAGAACCAAGCCTTCCCTCTTTGTCTGTGTCCAGGCATTCCTCCACGTATCGGGCTTTCTATTGGCCTGTGGGAACCGGCACGGCTCATTGATGTTGCTGACGAGCCAGGTTGCTTTGTAAATATGGGCTTTGATCTGGATTTTGGACTGTTCGGCGCAGGGAACAGTACCAAACGCGGATCGGCACAAGATCCGGGTGGTTCGAGCTGGCACGCGCATTACTATTACTACCCACTGATTAGCTGGCTTGGTACAATCGTTGATGGTCTTTGCATGCAATCAACGCTGTTTGATATTGCCTATGTTTCTGAATTTGATCCGCTTTGGAATGACAGTGAGCTGAACACTCTGGTCAATCCAGAAGCTATTTTGTTTGCCAATCCGATTGCGCAGGGTGCTTGTGCCGCTGATTGCGTGAAAGCGTCAAGCGGAGGGCTTGGACTTAACGCATTGTTTTGGTGCGATGAACGCATTAGCCTCTGTTACGGATGTAAATGTAATCTCGTCGCCAAGACTTCTTGTGTTAGACAACCAAGAGGCACGGCTTCAAATCGGCGACCAGGTGCCAATTGCCACCCAGCAGGTGCGTGACACAACGGATGCCAATGCCCCTGTTGTTAATACCATTTCATTTAGAGATACGGGTATTATCCTAACCGTTAAACCTCGGGTTTCCAGCTCAGGACAGGTTGTTCTGGATATCGAGCAAGAAGTGAGCAGCGTTTCTACCACCAACACTTCTGGCATAGATTCACCAACGATTTCACAGCGCAAGATTAAAACGAGTGTTGTTATTTCAGATGGGCAAACCATCGCGCTTGGCGGCTTAATTCAGGACAGCAGCAACACCAACACCAGTGGTGTCCCCGGGGTTAGCAAAGTGCCGTTACTTGGGGCGCTATTTAGAAATCGCCGTAACACAATCAAACGAACAGAATTACTGGTGCTGATCACACCCAGAGTCATTCGGAATGGTCAGGAGTCCCGCGCAATTACTGCAGAACTACGCCGTCGTATTGCCGGCGCAAACAACGTGATTCAAACCGGCATTCCAAACCCTGATACCGGCCACAGGATCATTGACTAAAATGGAGATGCCTAGCACTCTGAAATCATAGTCAACCCAAAAGGATGTTATGCCAAATTACGCCTATAGCGCCTATACAAACGATGGCAAATCTGTATCCGGAGAGATACAGGCCAAGAGTGATATTGCGGCGTTAGACCTGATTGCACAGCGCGGCATGACGCCAATAACATTGACCGAGGGTGGGCATGCTGGCCCTTGGTGGAGCCGCGAGGTCAACCTGTTTGGTGGCTCGGACAAGCTGAAATCAGGTGAGCTTGAGCGCTTTTTCACAGCCTTTGCCGCACTGATGCAAGCGCGCTTTCCGCTACCTAAGATACTGGGATATTGCGAAACCCAAACAAAAGATCGCGCGATGAAACGAGCCTTGGGGATGGTACAGGCATCGGTTGAGGATGGTATGACACTTGGCCAGGCAATGCGAGGCGCCGGAGAGGTTTTCCCTGAGCGTTTCATTTCGCTTATCGCAACGGGGGAATCCTCAAATAAATTAGCTGAAATCTCTGCAAGCGCTGCTACGCTTCTGAACTCCGAAGCTAAACTGAAACGCGAGTTGCGCGCAGCACTGGTCTATCCAATCATTCTACTGATCATGTCCGCCCTGGTTCTTGCTTTGGTCGTATTTCACCTCGCCCCCACCTTGATGCCAGTGTTTGCCACCGCGGGGGCAGAGCCTCCCGCAATTTTGCAGTTCATGACAGGTATCCGTAACGCCGTTCTATCAGGTTGGCCAGTTCTGCTATCCGTCCTGGCCGCGCTGGGTTTGATTGGATATGCATTTCGCACTACTCTGGCCGCCGGAATGTCCTCGCTGCTAATGCGCTTGCCTCTAACCGGAACATACTTGAAACGAAGCGAAACCCTCCGCCTATGTCAAAGCCTACAGTTGATGCTGTCCAGTGGTGCGACTTTGCCCCAATCACTTGCGGCGGCGCGCGAAGGCGCCAGCTTTTCTGCCTATCAATCCCTGCTGGCAGATACCGAGGATCGCATCACGGCCGGCGGCACCCTATCCGAAACACTGTGTGCAAGCCCTCTGATTGATGACATGGCCAGCGCCTTGATTCAGGCCGGCGAGGAAAGCGACAGGTTGGCCGAGGTGTTGCAAACCGTGGTCATATCCCTGTCTGCCAGTACCTCACAAACCTTGAACCAGATGATCCGCCTGCTGAACCCGCTATTGACGCTGATCATTGGCGTGGGTGTTGGGGCGGTGATCTTGTCCACCATTTCTGCTATCATGGACCTCAATGATATTGCATTCTGATCCCATAAGTATTGCCAAGCCAACCGCCGGTTTATCCCTGCTTGAAACCTTGATTGCACTTGCCATTCTGGCGATGGTTATGGGGTTAAGTGCGAGCGCGTTTCGCGGTCCCTCCCCTACATTGCGCCTGCAAAAAGAAGCAGCCACACTGACCCGAGCTGCCACAGTCCTGCGTCAGCGCGCTATTCGGGAGGGTAACACCGTGACAATGGAAGACAGCGGCACACCCTGCGAGGAAACAGACAAACCTCTAACCTTCTTTCCCGACGGAACCGCAAGCGGGCCGGACCTGTGCCTGAGCGCCGATGATCTACACCTACGCCTAACCCTGAATGCTCTAACAGGCCGGTTAAGTCGGGCCCGCCAATGAACTACCGCCGCGCCGGATATTCGCTGTTCGAGGTGTTGATTGCCTTTGCCATCCTGACAACGGTTCTGGCCACCCTGATCCCTGGACAAGCCCGCTTGTTGTCTCGTGTCAGTCAACAGGATGTCAGCTTTTTGGCGCAGGACTATGCTTATTCCCGCATGGCACAGATTGGCGTCACATCATCTCTCGTCGAGGGCACCAAGACAGATACCTACCGCAACTGGCACATTATCGAGGGCATCACGAAAACCACATTGGACGACACTGACATCGAGCTGTTTAAGATCGTGATCGAGGTGCAGTCGCCAAGCGGGAAACAATTGGCCCGTGTTGAAACCCTGCGGGGGGCTGAATGACCCGCCATCGTTTCACCCGCCAAACTGGGCTAAGCCTGTTTGAACTGCTCATCGCGCTTGCGCTGCTGGCGTTTATCGCGATGGCTTTGGCCTCCAGCTTTAGTCTTGGCGGGCGCCTGTTCGTAAAATCCGCCCAGATAGCAGCATTATCTGATGA
>JAFLKA010000289.1 GCA_022712735.1 Marinosulfonomonas sp.
ATAAATCCAATTGCGTAGGCGATGGACAATCCGTTGCGGCTGGACCTCGATTTCTGAATGGCTACAATAGTTCGGTGGGTAACTCTTTGATAATACAAAGAGTTCCTACTGTTCTGTTGTGGTTTTCCATAACGAATCGCATCAAAACATCACTAGTTGGTCCGGATTCTTTCGGGCCGCACGGCGACCCTGATCCGAGAAATGTATAATATCGCGATATTGCCTGTCAGTAAAGTTGAGAATCTGCACGTCGCCCCAGTCGGGTAATACACGTTCGATTCGACCTACGCGGGTAACAAAAGCCTCTTTTCCATTCACAAAACGGGCGTAGACAGAAAATTGACTGCGTTCGAACCCTTCATCAAGCAGAAAATTGCGAAATTTTCCGGCGGCTTTGCGTCGCGGTTTGGAATCGGTCGGAAGGTCGAACATTACAAGTATCCACATGAGCCTATATCCACTGAGATGGGTGATCGGTTTGTTCATTTCCCCAGCCCAGCCAATGTCAGAGCGTCGGGGGGGCGTGGTAAAGCCAGTTCCAGTTTGCCGCGTTCAAAACTGAGGGCAAGTGACGTGGCGAGTTTGGTAAGGGCAACCGAGACGGGGCTGATGACCTCGCCCAGAGGTAAATCCAGCGCGATCAGGCGTGCCAACACCTGTTTTGCCGATGGCGTCACCTCGGGGCCTTCATTGGCGGCGATATTGCGCACCGTGCAATCGACCAGCGGTCGGAAGGGTTCCATCAGATCATCGGCCAGCGCGAATGCATTGCCGCGATTGGTGTGGAACAGCCCGATTGTCGGGTGCAGGCCTGCGGCAACGACGGCACGCGATGTAGTGGCCCGCAAGACGGTATAGCCATAGTTGAGCAAGGCGTTAATGTCGGTGTGGCCCGCATCGCGGCGAAATTCGGGGCCCATCATACGGGGCCAGTAGTGACGTGCGGCTTGGGCTTCGATGTTGGTGCTGTCGCCGGACTTAATCTCGCGGGTCATGCGGTCCAGTGTGCTGCGGGGCTGGCCTATCGAGGCGAGGGCAGCGGCCTGCATTTGCACCTTTGCAATGATGACTTGCTTCCATGCCTGTTTGATAAGGGGTGTTTTGGCCGCCCATTGTGCCCGCATCCGGGCACCTTGGGTATGGTGCCCTTCAAGGGGCCAAAGCACGGCACGGGGTTGATGGTTTGCCGCGCAAAGCACCAGCAATGCGCCACGATCCGCCAGTTCGACCAACAGGGACGTCGTCCATGTGATGCCGTGGGCGTGGACGATGACGGCGGCGATCTGGTCAAGCGGCACGCGGCCAACCTCGCGACCGTCTTCCTCGACCTTTAGAAACCCACGATCCCGCGACAGGTGCCGCCCGTCAGTGGCTATGTCAATTATCTGATCCAATGCATTAACCAATCTGTCTAATGGATTGGAATATAGCAGATATTTCGATTCGCTGGAAATCTAGCCGGAATTGTTGCCGCGCGGATCACGGATTTGGCCGATTTCATCAACATAGATGCGACGGATATTGGCGGCGATAAGTGGACCTGCCCCCATCTGGATGAGCTTGAACTGATCGCTTTTATCGCGGTCGCGGGCATCGGCATTGCTTTCTGTGTGGGGTACAAGAAAAAGGCCGTTTGCCAGGCTGAGCTTTTGCACATAGCACACCAGTGGGCCAAGTTTCGGATGGTCCAGCGCAACCATATCCCGTTTGAAAATGCGCAACACTCGTTTGGCAGCCGGATGAGGGCGGCGGGGAGTGCCGGATTGGTGGGCCTCGAATGTGGTAACGACTTGCGGTTTGTATTTACCATCCGGCATTTTCCAGATTTCATAACAATGGTTTGAATCCCCCTTATAGCCCTTGAAGGCACGGCCCGATTTGTCATTGATATTAATAACATCGAGGGCCTCGATCAGGCGCACATGGCGAATGCCCTGATAGGGGCCGGTTTTTGCAACAAAGACTTTGATGGCAGCCTCGAAGTCCTTGGCCTCACGATCTTTGGTGGTAACCCGCAGCATCCGTTGCAAATCAGGGTCGCGGATTTTGTCGATCATGGCAGGGGTCAGGTTGTCGATTGGTTTGCGGGTCACAACCAGCGCAGCGCCTTTGTAGTTAACCTCGTCCGTCAGCCCATAGGCGGTGTCGTTGTGCAACTGTCCCGCTGTGGTGTCATTGCCGGATTTGCGCGCACTCAGATCAATACGGCCATGATCAGCGCGGTGACTGACAATGATCTGGTCCAGACTTGCCTTGATGTCATCGCGAAAACCCTCCCAAGGCGGCGGGACGCTGGCCGCAAAATGTTCCAACCCGTCCTCTTTTTCTTGTTTGGCTTTGTCGGCAATTTTCTTGACCAGCGCACGGTCGGTGGCCGCGATCACAGCCGCATCAATGGCGTGGTGACGGTGGTCCTGACGGTTCTTTTTCTTGACAGTTGGCCGGTTGTGGTCCGGCAGCAGTGAATTCAGTCCCCAATGGCGGCGCAGCATTTCGGTCAAGCGACCCGGCACCACCCAAACGTGGCCGCCTTCGGTATAAAGCGCGTCCAGATATTGGCGGGCGATGCGCGATAGATACTGGGTGTCGACCAGCTGGCGGTCCAGAAAGCCCTTGGTCTCCTCGAATTGCTCCATCGCATCGGGGGCAAAGCGCCAAGCCTTGTTTGCTTTCAGGTTTTTCAGGTTGGCGGCGATTTTATCCCAGCGTGGCGTGTTGCCCCATGCTTCCCACGGGGTCTTGTTGCGCTTTTCGCGGTTAGCTTCGCGCAAGCATAGGGTGCGGTTGGAAAAACTGTCGTCCAAGGTGCGTGAGTAGGGCAGGATATGATCGACATCGCATTCGCCGCTAAACAGCATCCCCGCAGATATGCGGGCACCGGTATAGGGGCAGAGGCGCGTTATCGGGTCAGAGCCCAATTCCTCCCACAGACGCAGGATCATCCGGTTTCTGCCGGTATTGGATTGCTTCAGTTCATCGACCAGCTTTTCCCCGCGCATAATCGCGGCAGTGGTGTTCTTTTTGATCGTGATGTTGATTTCTTTCTTCTGCGCCTCGGAATTCTTCAGATCCCGCGCCAGTTCGACGACAATTTGCGTAGGTTTGCCGTATTCAGTGATGATCCGGTTCAGCATCCGGCGCAGCTGGTTCAGGCCGATATGCACGGTCGGGTTGGTGATGCGGCCATAGCGAGTGATGTCATCATCATTTGGCTCCTGAGTGCCGGGAATAACGTGGCGGTCAAGAATTTCGCCGTAATAGGGCAGGGCATCCAACACTTCGCCCGTGCGCATGTCGGAATGGTGCCAGCCACATTTTTCCACGGCCTCGTTGTAGGTCAGAACCTCGGTCTTCAGATGGGCAAGGATGTTACGGGTGGCGGTTTCACCGATGCGTCCATAGCCTTCGGGCAGGGGGGCATCAGCGGCGGCGGTGGCATGTTCAGCATCCAGTCCGTGTTTGGCCATCAGCCATTTGATCAGCACATCGCGGTTTTCGTCATCACGCAGGCGTTGGATCAGCGCCCATTGCACGTCCGCGTCCAGCTTACTCCAGTTCGGTCCAAACCGGTCGGGATGCGACAGACTGGAGCGCACCAGATCACAAGCGATGGCATCGCGGGTCTGGGTCTCGAGGGTGAAATTTTCGTCAGGCAGCAGTTTGATTACCTTGCCCAAGGCTTTGAGTTTGAGGCTCATACCGCTCAGGGATTTGGTGTGTTTCTTTTGGTTTAGTGCAAGGATTACCGTATCGCGCTGGTCTATCGTCAGGGGGCGTTTGGGTTGCGCATCTGCCGTGATGCGCAGATTGTTCACTGTTTCATACAATATGCGCATCTGGGTCATAGGGTGGGCCTTGGCCAGACGGGGTTCATCCACAAACAGGCAGCGCCCGACCTTTGGTGCCTTGAGGGGACGTTGATAAAAGATGGTTTCAAACAGGCTGCCGTGCAGGGTGTCGGTCAGTTCGGGATGATGCGTGGCTTGCGTGTTCCACAATTGATTGAACTCTTCTTCCAGATGACTGCGGTCAGGATAAAAATCATAGGCCATAACCGGTTTGCCGTCTTCGCTGTCCTGATGCAAAGTCAGGCGGGTCCGCACCGAAGGGGTGGCCCGCGGGGTTGGGGCCGCTATGCGGCGCATATGCAGGAATTCACCATATGATCGCGCGCCAGCGGCCATCATAGCCTGTTCCAGACGCGCTGTGCCTTGCTTGATTTTACCAGCTTCGTTATCGCCGCCATCGGTTTTGCGGTTTGATTTGAAACCACGGCGCTGGTTCAGATGAAACAGGGCCCGGCCCAGATGGGTCAGAGGGAGTTTCTGATCTAGCCCTTTGGCACGAAGGGCATAAGGGTCCAGTTGCTCCAGTTTTTTGGACTCAACCGGATCAGTTGGCATCAATCCTGCTTCGGCGAGCCGCTGCATTAAAACAGTTCTGCGGCGCAAGAACCGGTCACGGCGGCGGCGGGCCGCGCGGGCGACACGGCGATCAACCGCTAGGGAGCTTTTAGACTTAGGGTCACGCCCGTCAGAGAATATCCGCACGCCGCTGTCGATGATCGAAACGGGGCGGCCCGCTTCTAACTTATAGAGCCACCAGCCAATGGAATTTGTGCCTATATCAAGACCTAAACGCATAGAATGCTCCTGAAATAATCTAATTAGTCCAGTTGGGAGGAACTCGGAATGGTTGTCAATGGCATTAGCGTATTGACTGTGGCGGGAAATCAGTGCAGTTTTAGATCATTCAGAAATCGTGGTCGAGCCGTTAACAAGTAGCTTAGACTGCACCACATTGAAGCGTAGGCTACGGCCTGCGCTTTTTGTTTGCAAGTTTGTGAAACCTACCCAGTCGTCGGATCAAATTTGTATTATGCCCGCAATGCGTAATTATTCGCCTCAATATATTGAGGATGCCTGTTCTGAATGTCTGTCCCAGGTATTCAGAAACAATCCTTCCCACAAAACCGTAGGATTGTGTTGGCGATCAAACCCATCGGCAACTTGCGCCAGTATCGACTTTGCGGCCTCGCCGCCTTGTTTCGTCACTATCTCCAAGAACCGCTGTTCATTCACCCTGCTACTAAACACCCACAGCACCAACAAATTCGCCTTCAACCCATAATGCGATTTGTATAATTTCTGCTCAATCAACTGCCGATACAGATCAATTGACCGTGCATAGCTCTTGCGGGCTGTGGGGCTGGTTTTCGGCTCTGTGCCACGATCAACTTCCAACGCAAAGACGCGGTAGCTACCACCGTAATCCAGTGCGAACAGCTGATCGGGGATGAGCTTTTGGGCGCCAACTGGAATAGCTAAGGGCGCGTTCTTGATAGCGAGGATTTCATGAGCTGGGATGTAGCGGACGCCTTCGCGGGCGGCGGCGATGTCAATTGAACTGGTGATGCAAGACGTCATGTATCCATGCCACCAATGGCCGGTTGGCCGCACGGTTGGCTCGGCTATGCCTAGATCAAACAAATGGTCTTTTGCTTGCTTTGTCAGGTCATAAATATACGGATTGAAACTGGTGTGTTCAGTAGCGCGTTGTTGGCGCGGCAGCATCAGGAACCCACCAGCCCGTAGCTTCTGCAATTGGCGCAATGCTGTGTCTTTGCAGCGGTGCGTGTTGCGGGTCAGCTCATACAGATAGGTGGAAGATTGCGGGCCGTGGCGCTCGATGTGTTTGAGCCAGCGGACCTCGCGCGGCATCGGGCGCACATGCGCTTGGGGCGTTATGTGGTGGAATGTTGAGCGGCCTAATGCGTCAGTCTGTTTCATAGAGCCAGATTAGCGGAAGTCACAGCTCCGGCGAAGGCTTGGTGGGGTCATCGTCGGGATTATCTTGCATATCGTCGGGTTCTTGGTTCTGCGTTGGCTCGCTATGTTCAGGTGCTTTCTTCCATGGTTCAGCATAGGATTTCCGGCTGTGTTTGCGGATGGCCTCGATCTCTTCCTTTGAAGCTTGTGGCCGCTTTTCCAGCACAAAGAATGGAAAAGATATTGGCACAGCACGCTCGGTCAGACCCCGCACAAAGGTCGCGAAAGTGCCTTTGGGTTGGTGCTGGATCATTTCCGCATCAGCAGACATTTGCCCTGCTAATGTGCGGGCGTCACGGGCAGATACACCACCGGCCAGTTTGATCGAGGTATTGGCTTCAAAGGCCTCCTGCAGGCCCGAGGTGAGCTGTCCGAGGTATTGGTGGGCCATGATCATGCCAACACGGTATTTACGCGCCTGAGAGAGGATCAGGCCGATGTTTTGATCGAAGTAGTCTTGGGCTTCGTCAATGTAGACCATGGCGGGCATACGCTGATTGTCTGGCAGTGTGGCGCGTTCCTGGGCGGCTTGGGCAATCATTGCAATGAAGAAGCGGCCAAGGATTTGGGTGCCTTGTTCTTTCAGCAGTGACTTTGAGGTGTTGATCAGGATCAGCTTGCCAGCATTCAGTTCCGTGAACATGTCAAACTTGGATTGTGGGTTGGAAAACATCCGCTCGAAGGTTTGATTTTCCAGCACCCCATAGAGGCGGCGCAGCACTTGGGTTTTCGTGTTGGTGAACTCTTTGCTGTCAAATTCAGTTTCAAAGAAGCGACGTGGGGTGCCTTCCAGCTTGGCAATGTGTTCCTGATACTTTGCTGTGCCGCCAGGTTCCATCAACTCGCGCAGCGTATGGATGGTGGCGTCGGGGATATGGAACATCAATCGCGTCACATATCGAAACACCACACTTTGCTTGGCGGTCATACCGGCGGATAGCAGCGAGCCCAGCACGAAGTCATAGAGCTCAATGATGGAATTGGTCAGGCGTTCGCGTTCCAGATCATTGTATGAGGCAAGGCGGTCCTGACCGACCGAGAACAGATTGAGGCTGACCGGATAGGTAATGTCCTCGGGATCAATCAGAACGATCTTTTCTGGGGGCAGGGCGCAGGAGGCAAGGATGGTGTTGATCAGATCCCCTTGGCTGTCGATCACCACTACAGATTTGTCACCTCGCACCACGTCAGCCAGATCCTTGGCAATGAAGTATTGCAGTGTCTGGGTTTTGCCATGACCACTACCGGCCACCATATGCATGTGTTCAAAGCGTGATTGCTCAGGGATGGCAAAGGGGGTGCGCAGGGTGAACAGGTCTTTGAGTATGGTGCCGCTCAGATAGGTACCAACCACATCGGTGCCTTTGTAGTCGGTGGGGTAAATTGGTTGGGTGCGATGGGTGCGGTGTAGGTTGGCATCCAGACGATCCCGCAGCGCTTTGAAGTGGTTGTAGTCATTGTCATTAAAGAACGGTGCGATTATGTTTTGTACGGCTTGACCGAGCGGATGGGCAAACTGGGTGATCTCGACCAACACATCGCCTTCAATCGGCGGGGCAACTTGTGCAATCGCCGCTAGGCTTTGCGAGATGATCTCCAGGGCTGAGAGTACCATCACCCGATCAGAACGGGCTTGACCGGCACGAGCCAGCATATCGCGATACCTCGCGCCCTCTACCGTATTGCACAGGGCTGGTAGTGGCGGGATTTCAGGCATCAGGCCCTCTTGGGCAAACAGCGTCTTGCCGATCTCTAGAAGCTGTATGCGAAGCGCTGTGGGTGTGTCTGGTGGCCAGTGTTGCGCGAGGGCTGTTTCCACCTCTGCATCGGATAGGTGAACACTTCCAGAGAGTGCGTGATCATACAATAGCTGGGTTTCTTCACGAGCCAATCTTTCCAAGCGTTTTGGGCTTTCGGTGTACAGGCGGTAGAACACATAGGCAGGCATGCCGACCAGAATGATTGGCGTGATGATCAGCGCCAAGAGCAGCAACATCGCCACAACCACAAAGGACAGAAAGTCACCGGCAAAGCTCGTGTTTGATCCTTGGGCCATCAGAACTCAACCACGGTGTGTTTGCCGGTTTCTGCATTGTCCGATAGCCAGAGTTTCATCTGCTGCATTACGGCCAGCAGGTCTTCTTCGTAGATTTTGGATTTTGACGGTGTGGCGCAGAGAAACTGATCCGTTTTGCCATCCATCAAATGTTCAACCCGTAGCTCGAACTTTTCATCCCGCGCGTCATTCTTTGCATCGGCTGGACGACGATCAACCAGCTTGGTTTTAAGTAATCCTCTTTGGCGAATGATCTATTTTTCTTCATGGGTAAAGGCAACGGTTAGATGAACCTCATGGAAGGTCTTCTTGAACAACAGTCCCTTTCGTATCGTATGATGAGTGATTGAAACGCGCATGAATATGTACCGTTTAAGAACAGGTGAGCGTGTCAGGAGACACGCGCATATCATCCGCGAAAGCGGATGAAGTCACGGTTGGAAAATAGGCGTTCATGTGCGGGTATGTTCCTTTATGTCTGGGTATGTTTCCACATAGGCGATACCCATAGAGGTTGGGGGTGCGTATGGGGGTGTTAGGGATGAGGAAGATCATGATGATCTGCTTGCCCCAGGAAGTCTCTTTGCTGGTGTGATGGCAAAGTTGTCGATGTATTTTTGTGCGACATCCAAGGAGATGAACTCGATGCCGTTATAGAAAAACTTATGGCCATCTTGCGTGATAATACGACCATTGTATTCAAAGGATTGGGGTTTTGGTTCTATGATGATCTCCAGCTCGGGTTCCGGAATTGCCTCTTCTACCACAACAACTTCGGGCACCAATTCTGCGGCTTGCTCGACGGGTATTTCAGGCAGTGGCAGGGGCTGGGCATCTTCTAATTGTAGGGGTTCAGGTGTGATCGTTTCTGTCGTTTCGGCTTCCAGCTCAATCGTTGTAGCTGCCGCAATTATCTCTAGCGGCGCTTTGACCTTTTTCTTCTTTTTCTTGCGTCTTGGTTTTTCAATATGATCTGCAAAGCCCGCTTTAGCCTTTGTCGGCTCGGATTGCTTCAGAGCTCCAAACCCTGTTTCAATTCGCTCGCCTTGCTTTAAGGATTGCTTGGAGACTTCCAACTGATCCCGAGCGATTTTGAGCATCTGTTGGGTGTATTCGGCAGTATCAACTGTGGCTCTGGCTGCTTGAATAATCGCAACCTGAAACAGCCCTAAAATCGCTATGCCTATTCCAGGCAGAGCACCCATAATCCCTACAGCCCCACCAAACCCAGTTCTCATTTGTGCTCCACCGAATGCTGCAATCACACCTACAACGACAGCTGACCAAGCGATAAATGCCAAAAATGAAAATAACCCACGCGCGGCATCATATGATCTCATTGTGCTCATAAAAATACTCCCCCTCTAAATACAAATAAGCTGCAACTATGCGTTGCAGCTTGTCAATTAAAATCCACTCTGGATTCTAATGTTATGTTGCCCGCGCCAATACTGGCGTTGGTCCGTTAAGGATCACTTTTGCCAAGGATAGCGCCTCGAAATAAATCGTATTGCGAGGCTCGGTCTGCCAAATGCGCGGCTTCTTGGGAACCCAAGGCAGTATCTCTGGGAACTCCTTTGCCAGCGCCTGTGCTTCCAGATACTTGTTCTGAAACGCCTGTTCACGCTTTACCGCAACATCGAGCAAATAGTGCTCAGAAGCGGTGCGCAGAATGGCGGCGATCAGGGACTTTGACCGCTCGCCTTTGGTGCTGGTTTTGGTGATCTTCTCACTGACCATCACATCTGGGTTCATGGCCTTGATCCATTGCTGGGTCTTTTCCGCTGCCAGCGCGGGCGTCTTGCTGGCTTTGCGTGATATCCCCCAACTGGTCATCTTACGACCTACAAAGAACACATAGCCGATGCGACCACTTGCGGCAGCAATCGATAGGATTTTAAGGTGTTTCATAAGCAGTGTCTGATGCGTCTAATCGTTCGGCCAGCCGGTCAAGGCTGTATTCTCGGTTGACGGAGCTGATCCAGTCCTTTGGAGCGTCAGGCAGGGATTGCAGCCGGTCAGATAATTCATGCTTTGCAGTTTCTATGATTTCATTGAACAGGCTTTGAAATGAGCGACCATAGATCAAAGATAATTCGCAAAGCTGTGCAAGCCTTGGTGGCCTCTTGCCATTCTCAAGGTCCGATAATGTGGCAGGATGAACGGCTAATAAATGCGCACAATCGCGCTGGGTGAAGCCAGCCTTCTTGCGGGCCAGTTTTAAGTCGAGAGCAAACTCGTTGGTCATAATAATTATTGATTACGTTGTTAATTGATTAAGCTGATAATGCAGTATCACTCTAAGGGTTAGGGGCGCAGCCCCATAGATGGCACCAGTTGCTCTCAGCCCATATGACGCACGTTACGGATTAATAATAAAACCACCAAAGCGGTATGGGAAAGCTAACAGCGGAAAGGTTTACACCTTTCCGTAAGCAACCATACCGCTTTAGTGGTGGTTATAACGGCTTTATATTTGTTCCTACCGAACAGGATATCAGAATCCCCGATATGAATACTAGCAGGCCCCAATTGTCGTTGGCACAAATGAGGTCGTCTAAGTGATGACGGATGAAAGAGGAAAATCTTTCAGGGGTTGATTGGCCACCTCTCCAAGTTCTCAATTTTGCGGCATATTTGATATACTATACGGGTGAAAAACTACGCCTTTATCGACAGCCAAAACCTGCACAAATCAATGGAGGCAATGGGATATAAAATAGATTATCGGCGGTTCCGGCTGTGGTTAAAAAATCGACACCAGATTGAGTGCGCATTTATGTATTTCGGCTATATGGAAAACAGAGAAGGGATGTATGTCCACCTTCGGAACTGTGGATTTGAATTGGTGTTTCGTGATGTTGAATATCATCTTGGACGCACCAAAGGGAATGTCGATATTTGTCTGACCATCTCGGTTCTGGAGATGTTAGCGGATTTTGACAAAGGCTATCTGATCACCAGCGATGGCGATTTCTTTGATCTGACAGAAAAACTAAAAAGGGAAAGCAGCTTTGGCGGGGTTATTAGTCCGCAGACCAATAAACGATGCTCGACGCTTTTGAAGAAATCCTGTGCTGGGAATATCTCTTTTATTCCAGATGTCATTCATAAATTTGGGGAGCGTCAAAACTAAAAACCACCCCGCAGTGTCGAGACGACTTTTGGGATGGTTTTCGCTGTGTGGTGAGGAGCGCGCCGCAGTGTCAAAACAACTTTTGGCGCGACGTCCTCGTTACCTTTAGGATAGCATATTTCCTGTTTGTCGCAAGTGGTCTGCAACATAGCAAACCAGAGCGACAAAGGCGAAGCCCACACATTAGCCGCTCTCAAGCGAGAGCGGCTAGGGGTTAATATTCGCCAGCCAACATCACCGTCAGCACCCGTTTGGTCACGCCTGGATTTGCAGCATTTGGCGAATGCGCGGTCATGGACAGATCGTAACAATCAATCTTCCAGAACACCTTTTCACCGTCCACTTGCATGGCCCCGAAATCTTGTTCGCCGTAAGGATCATTGTCTTCGCTGAAGCTATTAAATGACCGCATGGCGTCAAACACTAGGTTGATGAACTTTTGCCCCAATCCTTGCACGCCAGAGGTGACCATAATTGTCCCTCCTGTTCCATGAATGCGCAACTGATCATTGAGCTCAACAATGGATTTCTCGGATGGCATCTCGGGCCGTGTCCATTCAAGGTGCGTTTGCTCTTCGCAACTGTGACAATATTCATCGTCAAACACATGTTCCAATTCCCAAAGCCCAGATGCTCTGTTCCAACAGGCCCAGGCATCACGCACCACCCGCTCGGAACCACATCGCTTGCAATGCGGCACTAGGCCAATGTCATCTAGTGGGTTTTTATCGTTTGTCATAGTGATCTCCTTTCATGTTGGCAGGTCCGAAACTATTTTCAGACGCACCAGTTGAAAGGAGATCACCACGGGAAAGATCAGTTCTGTGACTAAGGATACAGAGCAGGGGTGGTGGCACTACCTGCCTCCAATTGGGTTTTATCTAAGTGAAGGCGGGTTATGAGAATTGCCAAAGTGGTGCATTCTGATCTGATGCAATCTTCGGACGATCACGTTACAAATCTGGGCCTTGGTTATGACCGCAAAGATGGCCGCCCTTTTGGTATCCGCCTGCAGGATCGATTGCTACATCTCTATGTCATCGGAAAGACAGGGACTGGGAAATCCACATTGCTGTTTAACATGGCCAAGCAAGACGCAGCGAATGGCATGGGATTTTGCTTGATTGATCCGCATGGCGATTTGGCAGGGCAATTGGCAAATCGCCTGCCCGATGACGCCATTATCTGGAATGTCGCAGATCCCGATTGTCCCTATGGATACAACCCGCTGACCAAAACCTCACCCGCTCTGCGGCCACTGGTGGCCTCTGGCCTGATTGAGGCGCTGAAGAAGCAATGGGCCGATGCTTGGGGCGTTCGGATGGAACATCTGCTACGTTATGCGCTGTTGGCGCTTCTGGACACGCCAGAGCCCGACTTGCGCCAGATTGTGCCGTTGTATCTGGATAAGGAGTTCCGCAGGGGCGTGGTGGCGCAAATCCAAGATGCGCAGGTGCGGGATTTCTGGATGCGCGAGTTCCCAACCATGAATTACAAAACCGCCGCTGACGGAGTTGCGCCCATTGCCAACAAGCTCGGGGCGTTTTTGGCGCATCCAGTTATTCGCACTATGCTGTGCGAGCCCAAAACGCCGCTACGGTTTCGCTCCATCATGGACGAGGGACAAATGCTGGTGGTGAATCTGGCCAAAGGGCAGCTTGGCAGCGACTTGGCCAATGTTCTGGGTGGACTTATCGTTTCTGCCATTACCAACGCCGCTTTTAGCCGTCAGAGTCTGCCCGAGTCACAACGCCGCCCGTTCATGCTTTATGTGGATGAATTCCATGCCTTCACCACCGACAGCTTTGCCAACGCACTTTCAGAAACCCGCAAATACGGCATTGGCATTACCCTGAGCCATCAGCACACCTCGCAAACTGCTCCAAATGTCTTTGCCGCCATCATGGGAAACGTGGGCAGCTTGATGTGCTTTCGCATCGGGGCGCTTGATGCACCGATCCTATCGCGCCAGTTGGATGACCAACCCCAAACGGATCTAACCAATCTACCGAACCATCACGCCTTTATGCGGATGATGGTGGACGGGATGCAAAGCAAGCCATTTTCTTTGCAGACATTACCACCAGATACACCAGCGACTTCGCTATAACCCAAATGGGGCCACCTACTGCGATACATCACATTCAAATATGATGGCAGAATGACCCACGATGAACATCTTGAACGGCACCTAGACCTCTGCAAAAGCATCTTCGAGAAGATGAAGCAGGAGGGGTCTTGGCCGTGGTCGGATTCGCAAAATTCGTCAGATCTGGTAGAGTCCAAGGATAACCCTGACAACACATGAAACCGTGCTTTGGATACATTCGAGTGTCCACCGTCAAACAAGGCGAAGGTGCCTCACTCGACGCGCAAAAAGATGCAATCACGGATTTTGCGAGTCAGAACGGAATTGAGATTATTAAATGGTTTGAAGAGCTGGAAACGGCCTCCAAAGCGGGCAGGCCATTGTTTGGCGACATGCTTTCCGAGCTGCAACGAGGAAAAGCTGATGGAGTTGTTATCCACCGGATCGACCGTTCTGCCCGTAACTATTCAGATTGGGCGCGGCTTGATGAAGTGGCACGCCAAGGGGTGAAAGTCTACTTTGCCGCCGACAGTCTGGACTTTGATACACGGGGTGGGCGGCTTTTGGCGGATATTCAAATGGCCTTGGCGGCTGACTATAGTCGTAACCTCAGCATTGAGGCCAAGAAGGGGCTGTATGGCCGCCTCAAGCAGGGCATCTATCCGTTCCGCGCGCCTATTGGCTATCGTGATGAAGGGGGTGGGAAGTTGAAATCAACTGACCCGATAAAAGCGCCGTTGGTGAAGGAGCTGTTCCGGCTGTATCTTACCGGTGATTATTCCCTCAACAGTTTGACCATTGAGATGCAACGTCGTGGGCTCACGGGTTACTACGGCAATCCTGTGGTACGTCGTAATGTCGAAACCATCCTGAAAACCCCCTATTATTGTGGTCAGATATTGGTGATGGGCAAGCTGTACAAAGGCATACACACGCCGCTGATCAATGTGGCGGAATTCCGACGGGTGCAGTCGATCAAAGCCAACCGAAGCGGCAAGAAATCCACCAAGCACAAACACCTGTTTCGCGGGCTTGTTCGGTGTGATCATTGCAAGCGGACCTTGACCGGCGAGACGCAAAAGGGGCGGGTGTATTACCGTTGCCACACACAAGGGTGCGATGGGAAACCTATTCGAGAGGATAGGCTTGAGACACAAATCATAGACGCCTTGCAGGGGATGGAAATCAGCGCACAGGATCAAAAATATCTGAAAGAGCAGTTGCACTCTTGGATTGAAAAAGGCGGGCAGCATGATCTGGAGAAATCACTCAAATTGCGGATCAGTGATGCGCAGGCAAAACAGGATCGTTTGACTGACCTGTTGGTGGATGGTGCAATAGACAAGGCGGCATTCACCCTGCGCAAAGATAATTTTACCTTTGAAATTGAACAGTTGCGGGGGGAATTGGCGGCAATCCAGAAAAGCAAAATGGGGATTGAGGATTTTGAGCAGGCGGTATGTTATGCGACGTCGCTGAGCAAGTCATACGATTGTGCTGATCCGATTGCGAAAAGGCAGATGTTGAAGAACAGTTTTACACGGCTTGGGGTGTATTCTGGGGAATTGGTATGGGAGCCTGCGATGTGGTTGCAACAGCTTGGTGGGGGCAGGGGTGCTACGGCGAAGGGAGTAGACATCCAAACGGCGGTTGCGTGTTTGAGGGGGCAGGAATTGCAGAATAGTGAGGTTTCTATACCCGCCCAAGCCTAGTTTCCGAAAAAATACGACTGGAGCTGATTTTGCTGGAACCATTGGTTTCGGCTTGGTTTTATTCGGACTGCAGCGCAGTGCGCGGTCTGTGGTGCGCCGTCTTTCGGTATATTTTCGCTTGATAATAGTGAATGCGCTGATAGGATCAACTTTAGAGGGATTCTGCTGGGTGTATTTTAGTGCTGATTGCTGGGGTTAATCATTTTAGAGATATAACGAGGCCTGTGTCGCGGGACGGGGTGCTGGATGCGTCGGACGCGGAGTTTGCCAACTTCAAGGTATTGGTGACTGATACCGATGGCTCGACCGAAGCCAAGACGCTGGCGCAGTTGAACATCACCTCGATCAACCTGACAGCGGACGCGACCCACATCGAGTTGCCGGATGGATCAATGATCACTGGTCAGACCACATTTACCTACACCGACGACACAACCGGAATGGTCGCCACCGCCACGCTGATGGCCGAGGTTCAGGCTAATGTGATTGTTAGTTGTTGGGAGGGTCGGGAGTTATGGTCCAATGCTGCGTAGCTTCTAAATCACTAAAAAGGACAAATCTAGAATGAAGTATCTCAAACAAATCACATGGAAATTATGGGCCTCATTTGCTGCCATCTTTGTTATTGCATTGATAAGTTACCAATCTGGTTCAGGGTTTGATTTGGATGAAGTTACTGGGATAATTATTATGCTTGTCGTTTCTATTGTTTACTACATTTGGCTGGATAAAAAATAAGGATAATACATCATGACTGAATTTCCTAAATTTGAAATGCCGGATGTGGCAACGTATGAGCCAAATTTTACAGAGCCGGAAGGTAACTTGGGTGCTGGAGTAACTATTAGGGGTGCTCAGGTATTAGTTGGCACAGGTGCGGAATTTCTTGGAAAAAGTATAGCAAATGGGGGGTGGGGGAAAGCAGCGCTGGCAGTCAAAATTGGAGGCGGACTGGCTACTGCTACAATTGGAGTTGTGGCAGAATCTGTTATAACAGGTAAGCCGCCGACGGTTGAAAGCATTCTGAAATCTTCAGTTGTTGCCGTAGCTTCTGTACTGGGTGGACCTGTCGGAGGGATAATAGCTTCCACAGTCATTATCGCGGCTGAAAATGGTCTCTTTGACGATATAGAAGACCCATTCTCAAATCTTTCAAGTAATCCAAGTCCCACAGGTCTGCCGAGCCTTCAAGATCAGGCATTGTCCCAGCCAACTGGTCCAGTAGCTGCGTATTCACGAGCGTTAGCTCATGGCACCCCACAAGAAATTGCTCGTGCCGCGATGAACCTCCCAGAAGTATGGGATGATGCAATCCTGCGGGCAGCCGCAGGTTATGGCGTTTATGATCGAGCCATTGATAATGACCGAAGCAGCAAGGACAAAGGGCGTTCTGGCCGTGATGATCATGATCCCGGTGACAACCGCTCCGGCGATAACGACAAGAACACCCGAGGATCGGGTCATGACGATGATCATGGTGGTGGTAAGGGTGGGAAAAAGGATACAGGTGGTCACGGCAGTGACACTGGCGGATATGGCGGTGGCGGCAAGGGTGGAAAAAAAGATACAGGCAGTCATCGTGATGACCGAGGGACAAGTGGGAAAAAGGGCAGCGACGACGACAAGAACAGCAGGCCGGATCGTAGCCCAGAAGACGACGATCCAGGCAGGACAGGCCCACGTCCCATCATCCTCGACCTAAACGGCAACGGGGTCGAGATCACCGACCTGAGTAAATCGACGCAGTTTGTGGATGCCACTGGCGACGGCCTCCTGAACCGCACGGCTTGGGCGGGCGCAGGTGATGGGGTGTTGTTTTATGATCCGGATAACCTCGGCGAGATCACCGAGAAACGCCAATATGTGTTCACCGAATGGGACCCGACGGCGACCAGCGATATGGAGGCATTGGCCTCGTATTTTGACAGCAACGGGGATGGGGTGCTGGATGCTTCGGACGCGGAGTTTGCCAACTTCAAGGTATTGGTGACCAACGCCGATGGTTCGACCGAGGCGAAGACGCTGGCGCAGCTCAACATCACCTCGATCAACCTGACGGCGGACGCGACGCACATCGAGTTGCCGGATGGATCAATGATCACTGGCCAGACCACCTTTACCTACACCGACGGCAGCACCGGCAAGGTCGCCACCGCCACGCTGATGGCGGAGGCGCAGGGGTATCGGGTGGAGCAGATTGTGAGCGTTGATGGCAGCGGCACACGGACGGTGGAAACCACCGCTTATGCGGCGAGCGGGGATGTGGCCTATGCGCTGACCTCGGTCACCACTGCGGATGGCAGTTCGATCACCAACACATGGGATTTTAATGGCGACGAGGTGGTCGACCAGATACAGACCATCACCACGGTGACCAATGGCGATGGCAGCAAAACCGAAACGCTGACCAATCTGGCGGGGGCTGTGGCGGCAACGGCGTTGTTGATCAACCGCACGATCACCACGACCAGTGCCGATGGCAAGGTTGTGAGCATTCAGCGCGACAGCACCGGTGGCGGTTGGATTGACCAGACCGAGGTGCGTACGGAATTGGTCGATGGCAGCCGGACCACGGTGATTACGGATCTGTCTGAGGACGGGTCGGTCATTACAAGTTCCAGCGAGGTGATGAGCGTGGATGGTTTGAGCCGCTCTGTTGCCTATGATCTGGATGGTGACAGTGTGGTGGACCGCACGGATAGCCACGAGATAACGGTGAATACTGATGGCAGCCGGACCGAGGTGATTACGACAACGAACAATGATGCCACGGTGCGTGGTTCGGTGGTGGAAACCGTCAGTGCGGATGGGCGGATCAAGACGATTGCGCGTGATCTGGACGGCGATGGTGATACGGATACGCTGGAAGAGACGGCGATTAGCGTGGCTGCGGATGGCAGCACATCTTCCACCCTGACGGTCAAGAATGGTGATGGTAGTGTGCGCCGCACGGTGACGCATGATCAGTCGGATGATGCGTTGGTCAAGACGGTTGCCTCAGATGTGGACGGCGATGGTGATATTGATCTGACCACGGTTGATGCAACGGTGATTGCGGCGGATGACAGTCGGGTGCGTACTGTAACGGCGATCAACACTGATGGTTCCGTGCGCAGCATGGTGAAAGAGACTTTGGGTGCCGATAAGGTCAGTTCCGAGACTTGGGTTGACCTGAATCAGAACGGGGTGTTCGAGGCCACGGATTTGGTGAAATCGGTTGAGGTTGATGCTGTTACTGATGAGCGCACCACAACGGTGTATGGTCGTAATGCTGACGGGTCGGTAAGCTCAAAAAGCACCACTGTGACCAGTCAGGATGGTCTGACCAGCACGACCACTATTGATGCTGACGGGGATGGTGACACTGATACTGCGGTTTCCGATGTGACAGCCGTAAGTGGTGGCGGGGTTTCAACGCGGACGGTTATTACAACCAATCAGGATGGCAGTTTGCGCAATAAGTCCGTGAGTGTGACCAGCGCTGATGGCTTGACAACAACCACACAATTTGACCGTGATGGTGACGGTGGTTTTGACGCCAAATCTGTTAATGTCAGGGTGTTGAACGGGGACGGTAGCATCACGCAAACGGTTTCTGATTATGCGGGCAATGGCACGACGTTGCTGGCGCGCTCCATCACGGATCAAAGTGCGGACCGGTTGACCACAACTGTGAGCACGGATGCAAATGGTGACGGGCATGTTGACCTTGTTGTGACCTCGGTTGAGGCGGCAGATGGCTCTAAAACCATCACTAGAACGACCTATCAGCCGAATGGTGATGTTGCCGGAACCTCGGTGAGCACGGTCAGTGCCAATGGGCTTGTTTTGAGTGTTGAAACTGATGCGGATGGCAATCTGATCAATGAAAGCATTGTCACGGATACGACCACATATAATTCTGATGGTGGCCGTACGATAATCCGGGATGTGGATAATGGTGACGGGTCAGACCGCAGTCTGGTTGAAACAACAATCAGCGATGATGGGCTGACGGTCACAACACAAACGGATGTTGATGGTGACGGCGTGTTTGAACGGGTTGCCACAGCGGTAAGCACGCTGAATGCCGATGGCAGTGTAATAAAGCTTGCGCAGTCCCGATCAACCAACAACACGCTGCTGAGCCAAACCCAGACAACCGTCAGTGATGATGGCTTGATCACAACAACCCAAATGGACGCGGATGGCGACGGCGATTTTGATCTGAGCAGCGAGACTGTAACCGTATTGCAGAATGATGGCGGCACTGTAACAACAACAGAGCTGCGGGATGAAGCGGGCGTTTTGCGCAACTCCTCCACAGTGACGTCCTCAGATGATGGCCGCTCTGTGACGGTTGCAAGTGACATCAACGGCGATGGGGTGGATGATACCCTCACAACACGTGTCGAATCCGATGATGGCACATACGATGTCATCCGGTCAGGCCTGAATGCCGATGGCACATTGCAAAGCCGCAGCCACACCACGACCAGCAGTGATGGCTTGACGGCTACAACCAGGATCGACAGGGATGGCGATGGTGTCTTTGAGGCGGTGACCGAAGATGTGGCGGTTTTTGGAGCAGATGGCTCCACCACCCGCACGATCGAGAATGCCAGCGATGATGGCACGGTCTATAGCCGTTCAACAGTGGTCACCAGTGATGATGGCCTTACCACCACACGCAGCTCGGATTGGAACAACGACGGCGCTATCGATCTGACCACGACCAGCACGTCTTCAACAGCAACAAATGGCATTGAGACCGTAACCGTGGAGAACAAGGCTGCGGATAATTCCGTTCTGGACAGCTTTACCAAAGTCACCAGCGCCGATGGGCGCACCGTTACAGCATCTTTTGACGCGGATGGCGATGGCATCAATGACAATGTCAAAACCACAACTGTTGGTGACGATGGACAGATCACAACCACGTCCAATTACTACTCCACCGGTGGCACGCTTCAGGCCACTTACACCTCCACCCGCAGTGGCGATGGCTTAACCACAACGCACTCGACAGATCGCAATGGTGATGGCGAGATTGAACTGTTCAGCACGGTCACAACGTCCTTAGGCGAAGATGGCAGCGTTTCGCGCAGTGTTGAGCATCGCAATGATCGCTATATTGAACTGGGTCATGAAGAATATTTCACCAGTGATGATGGCATGTTCTCCTCATCGGCCCTTGATTTGGATGGCGATGGGTTTTTTGAGTTCACCACAGAATATTCGACCGCCTTTGAGGTGAATGGTGATATTGTTAATACGCGGACTACCCGTGATAATACCTCCGCCTTGCTTGCAAACATCATAACCACCACCAGCGGTGACGGGTTGGTGACATCGGTGATGGCCGACTATAATGGCGACGCCAGTGTTGATCGCACATCGACCATAACGCGCGGTGCTGATGGCAGCCTGTCCACTGTATCGCATAGTTATGGCGGCAGATATAATCTCCAGCAATCCATCACGACCACAGTGAGTGCAGATGGGCGCATATTTAACCAATTGCTGGATTTGAATGGTGATGGCTATCTTGATCGCGAAGTGACTGCGCAAACGGATTTAAGCCAGACGGTGACCACAACCTATGAAGATTTTGCGCTAAACGGCATTGTTGAAGCCTCAGTCGTGAGCACCTTGTCGGCCAACGGCATGCACAGCTTATATTTGTTTGATATTGACGGCGATGGTGAAGTTGATCTGACCAGAGCCACAGATGTTTCCTACGATCCAGCAGGCAACGAGATTATCACCTTCACAGAGATATTCGGCACGAACAATGTAACGTATGAAGAGGTGACAACCACCTCGGCGGATGGCCTGACTTCGACAACGACCTTGGACATTGATGGGGACGGCGAGACTGACGGCACAACCGTAACCGAAACAACGCTCAACGCCGATGGCAGTCGTGTGACCACCTCTGAAACCCGCTACTCCGATGGTGATCTGCGGTCAATGGATACTGTGCATGTGAGCGCAGATGGGCGGACAGTCACAGAGACACATGATTATGATGGCAACGGGATAGACGATAAAACCGTTGAAACTGTGGTTGACTCTGATGGTCGGGTGACCAAGGTTGAAAAAGCCTTTGGCGAAGGCGGCATGTCTAGCAATACCTTTGTGACCACCACATCTGCGGATGGTCTGGTCACTACGATTTTACGGTCAGGAAACTTACAGACAATTACGCGATCTGCCGTGGATAACGGCAGTTACACTTGGGACAACGGGGGTGCTGCGGCGTCGGGGCAAAAGCATATTGAAGTGACACATTCTGTCGATGCAATGGGCATCGATACTTGGACGGTCAATAAAGAATGGGAAGGGTTAGAAACTCGTACCGGTGAGAACAGCGAAGGATACTATACCTATACCGTAATGGTTACCAAAACCTCCACCAAGGAACAAAGACTAGATACCGCTGCGAAGCAAAAGTTGTTCGCAGAGGCCGCCCGCATTTATGACACTGTTCTTGACCGTGATCTGGATTTCAATGAAGTTGAGGTGCTCATCGACCACGTCGTTGATGGCGAGCTAAACATGTCAGGATTAACCATGAGCCTATTAGGGTCTGGCGAGTTCGCGGCGCGTTACGGCGGAATGTCACATGCTGAATTTGTAACGCAAATCTCTTTGAATACGTTTGGACGCCCACCCAGCCTGGATGAGCTAAATACTTACAATAATGCGTTGGTCGCCAATACTCTTACACGGGTACAGATCGCGCTGGAAATGTCTGAATCAAGCGAACATGTGGTGGTTGGAAATGGCCACATGTCGACCAACAACTTCGATGTGATCATGAATCCAGCGGTATTTGAACGCAGTCTGGATGAGGCCTACACCCGTTCGATTATTGAAAATCTAGTGGACACGATTTATGATCGGGATGCGACCGAACAAGAGCTAAACTACCTATCGAACCGATTGTTAACAGGCGAAGATACGCCGGACGAAATTGCAGTATTATTGCTTGCCGTTGAAGGTGATATCCAAGGCATATCTTCCGCGAGCCTGAAGGGGCTAAGTGGTGCGGCTTTGGTTGAACAAGCATTCATCAATACGCTCGGGCGGCAGCCCACCGCAGAAGAGCAAACAACATGGACGCAAAACCTATCCTCTGGCCGCATAACCAATGCTCAGTTCATTGCGTCTTTGGCACAAAGCGTTGAGCACCTTACGGTTGGGAACTCTCATGTTACCAACGTATTGCCTGGAGTAACGATCCTCACCGGCACCTCTGGAGCTAATACGCTGACGGGTACAGCGGGGCAAGATATCTTCACGGGCCTTGCTGGAGGCGACACGTTAACTGGAGGCACAGGAAGCGATACGCTGGTTGGGGGTGTTGGCGCTGACTATTTGGATGGAGCTAGCGGCAGTGACACCTACGTCTGGTCCAAGGGTGATGGCAATGACACGCTCTATGATACGTCAACTTCCCTAACCGAGGTCGACACACTGGAATTAACGGATGTGGATTCAATCGACATCAGCCTGACACGGGCGCATGGCAGCAACCACCTGGTGATCACTATCATCAGCACGGGTGAGCAGATCACTGTCACCAACCGTTATAATTCCACCACCAAGGGCTATGGCCTTGAGGCGATAGAGTTCAGTGACGGGGTGACCTGGACGCTGGATGATATTCTGGCGCGAACCACGGTTGAAGGCACGGCGGGCAACAATACGCTTGCAGGCAAGGACTACCGCGACAACATTTACGGTCTTGCGGGTAATGATGTCATCGACGGCAATGGCGGGGACGACGTCATTGTCGGCGGTCTTGGCAATGATACGCTGCGTGGTGATGCAGGCAACGACACCTATATTTGGTCCAAGGGCGATGGCAACGATACGCTGAATGATACTGATATCTCATTAACGGACGTCGACACCCTAGAGTTCACAGATGTGGATTCAACCGACATCAGCTTGACACGGGCGCATGGCAGCAACCACCTGGTGATCACTATCATCAGCACGGGCGAGCAGATCACTGTCACCAACCGTTATAATTCCATCACCAAGGGCTATGGCCTTGAGGCGATTGAGTTCAGCGATGGTGTGACCTGGACGCTGGATGATATTTTGGCGCGTACCACTGTTGAGGGCACAGCGGGCAATAACACACTTGCAGGCAAGAACTACCGCGACAACATTTACGGCTTTGCGGGCAATGATGTAATCGACGGCAATGGCGGGGATGACGTCATTGTCGGCGGCCTTGGCAATGATACGCTGCGAGGCGATGCTGGCAACGACACCTATATTTGGTCGAAGGGCGACGGCAACGA
>JAFLKA010000138.1 GCA_022712735.1 Marinosulfonomonas sp.
CTCGGCTGGAGTGCCGATCAAATCCAGATACGCCCCCGCGTGGAACACCAGCTCGTAAGTGCCAATGGCAAACTCATCCGCAGGTAATATCTGGCCATCGGTGCGCCCATCCTCATTGGTGGTTAGGCTGCGGATATGGGCGCGGCTATCGCCCTCAATCCGAAACAGATCAATCGCCATCCCCGCCGCCGGCTTGCCCCGCGCCGTGTCCAAAACATGCGTCGTCAAATATCCTTTGGCCATATCGCGCCCTCCATTTCCGGCTAGGTTGCCCTGAAACCAGATAAAAATCGAGTGCCATTATCGGCAACAAGACTTTCAAGAATATTTTGAAAATCAATCCGGATTATTTATAATACACTAGATTACAATCGTAGGAGCACCGCAATGAACCGCTACCCCCGAGATATGCACGGCCATGGCCCGACGCCCCCTGACGCCAATTGGCCCGATGGCGCCAAAATCGCGGTGCAGTTCGTGGTCAATTACGAGGAAGGCGGCGAGAACAATATCCTGCATGGCGATGCCGCCTCCGAAGCGTTCCTGTCCGAAATCGTCGGGGCCGCCCCGTGGCAACGTCAGCGCCACTGGAACATGGAGAGCATCTATGAATACGGCTCGCGGGCCGGTTTCTGGCGGCTGCATCGCCTGTTCACCGCCGCCAATATCCCCGTCACAGTTTACGGCGTGGCCACAGCGCTGGCCCGTTCGCCGGTTCAGGTCGCGGCGATGCAGGATGCGGGCTGGGAGATTGCCAGCCACGGGTTGAAGTGGATCGAATACAAGGATTACGACGCCGAGGTTGAGGCTGCCGATATCGCCGAGGCGATCCGCCTGCACACCGAAGTTACAGGCACCCCGCCGCGCGGCTGGTATACGGGGCGCTGCTCCGTCAACACCGAACGTCTGGTGGCCGAACAGGGTTCACTGGATTACGTGTCAGATTCCTATGCCGACGATCTGCCCTACTGGGTGCGCTACGGCGACCATGACCAGTTGGTGATCCCCTACACGCTGGACGCCAACGATATGCGGTTTGCCACGCCGCAGGGGTTCAATTCGGGCGACCAGTTTTACAGCTATCTTAAGGACAGCTTTGATGCGCTTTATGCCGAGGGCGTGGCGGGTCAGGCTAAAATGATGTCGATCGGCCTGCATTGCCGCCTGATCGGGCGGCCCGGCCGCGTCATGGCGCTGAAGCGGTTCATCGACTACATTCAGGGCTTTGAGGGGGTCTGGACCCCGCGCCGCATCGACATTGCACAGCATTGGCAGCAACACCACCCTGCCCCAGCACCATGGGAGCGCCCATCCGAAATGGACCGCGATGCGTTTGTGACCGCATATGGCGGGATATTCGAGCATTCGCCGTGGATTGCCGAAGGTGCGCATGCGCTGGAACTGGGGTCAGCTCACGATTGCGCCATCGGGTTGCACAATGCGCTCTGCCGGATTTTCCGCAGCGCCGACCCCGCCGCGCGTCTGGGCGTTCTGACCGCCCACCCCGATCTGGCCGGCAAACTGGCCGCGGCCAAGCGGCTAACGGACGAGAGCACATCCGAGCAAGCCAGCGCGGGGCTGGACGCCCTAACCGATGCTGAACACGAGACCTTCACTAAACAAAACGACGCCTATACCGCCAAACACGGCTTCCCCTTTATCATCGCGGTGCGCGACCACGACAAAGCCAGCATCATGGCCGCCTTTGAAACCCGCATCAACAATGACACCGACATTGAATTTGAAACCGCCTGCAAACAGGTTGAGCGCATCGCGCATTACCGCCTGAAGGACACCCTGCCATGACTTACGCATTCCCACAAGGCGGGTTGCCCGACCAATCCGTCAGCCCCGAGGGCACCGCGATTTTCACCGAGGCCTATGCCGTGCTGCCCGCCTGCACGATGCGCGATATTGTGACATCGCTGCTGCCCGACTGGCACAAAACCCGCACATGGATCATCGCGCGGCCCCTGACCGGATTTGCCGAAACCTTCGCGCAATACGCGGTCGAGGTGATGAGCGGTGGAGGATCTGATGCGCCCGAACCCGATGCAGGGGCCGAGGCGGGGATGTTTATCGCCAAAGGCGAAATGACCCTGACCGTGGACGGGGTGACAAGCATCCTGACCGCAGGCGGTTATGCCTATGTGCCCGCTGGCGCGACTTGGTCCGTTAAGAACAACGCACCCGACCTGTTGGGCTTCCACTGGATTCGCAAGCGCTATGAGCCCGCGCCCAATCTCGGTAAGCCCGACCATTTCACCACCTCTGACGCGGCCAGCGAATTTCACTACATGCCCGGTACCGATGGCAAATGGGCCACCCAACGCTTTGCCGATCCCGCTGACCTGTCCCACGATATGCACGTCAACATTGTGACGTTTCAGCCCGGCGGTCGCATCCCGTTCGCCGAAACCCACATCATGGAACACGGGTTATACGTTCTGGCGGGCACCGCGCGTTACCTGCTGAACAAGGACTGGGTCGAGGTTGGACCAGGTGATTTCATGTGGCTACGCGCCTTTTGCCCGCAAGCCTGCATCGCCACAGGCGACAGCCCGTTTCGCTATCTGCTGTACAAAGACGTGAACCGCCACCCCGCGCTGGTGCTGCCATGAGTGTGATCAAAGCCCAACCGCTCACCACCGAGGCGTTCGCGCCGTTTGGTGACGTGCTGGAGGCCGTGGGCAAACCCGACAAGATCATCAACAACGGGTTTTGTGGCCGTTACCATGACCGCGCCATGCTGGATTTTGGCGCGGATGGCCGCGCAGGTATCAGCGTATTCAAGGCCGAACCACGTGCGCTGCCCTACAAGCTGGAGATGCTGGAACGTCACCCCGATGGCTGCCAGTCGTTTATCCCGATGAGCCTTGAGCCATATCTGGTGATCGTGGCCGCAGACACAAACAGCACCCCCACCGACATCCGCGCCTTCATTGCGGGGGCGGGGCAAGGGATCAATTACCACCGCAACACATGGCACGGGGTGCTGACACCCCTTGCAGCACCAGGCCTGTTCGCTGTGATGGACAGGATTGGAAACACACCGAACCTAG
>JAFLKA010000139.1 GCA_022712735.1 Marinosulfonomonas sp.
GGGCCGCAGGGCAGCGGTCGCGGTAGCGACAGCCGGTGGGCAGGTGCAGCAGGTTCGGAACGATGCCGGGGATCGCCTTAAGGGCAGTGCCACGCGAATGGCCGTGGGGAATGGATTCAAGCAGCCCTTGGGTATAGGGGTGCAATGGTTCGGCGAACAGGTCGCCAACGCTGGCTTCTTCCATCACCACACCTGCATACATCACGGCGACTTTTTGCGCCATTTCGGCAATAACGCCCATATCGTGGGTGATCAGCAGAATAGCCGCCCCATCGGTGTTCTTTAGGTCAATCATCAGATCAAGGATTTGCGCCTGCACGGTGACATCCAGCGCGGTGGTTGGCTCGTCCGCCAACAGCAGGCTGGGCGCGCAGGCCATGGCCATAGCGATCATCACCCGCTGACGCATACCGCCGGACAGTTGATGCGGGAATTCTCGAACCCGCTGTCGGGGCGATCCGATACCGACACGGTCCAGCAATTCAACGGCTTGCTCGTTTGCTTCAACCTTGGTCATATTGCGGTGCAGTTGCAGCGCTTCGGCAATTTGCCAGCCGACCCGAAACACAGGGTTCAGCGAAGTCATCGGCTCCTGAAAAATCATCGAGATGATATCACCACGGATTTTGCGCATCTCGGCGTGGGATTTCGTGAGCAGATCGCCGTGGTCTTGCAACAAAACGGAACCGCTGACGATCCGGCCCGGCCGTTGTATCAGGCCCATGATGGAAAGTGCGGTGACAGATTTGCCTGACCCGCTTTCACCAACAACGCCGAATACCTCACCGGCTGACAGCGACAGGGATACGCCATCCACAGCCCGCAAGGTGCCAGCGTGGGTCACAAATTCGGTCGAGAGGTTTTTGACCTCTAACAGCGGCGATGGTGCTGATGTCAGAGTGTCCACCTTGTGAGGTTCGGGATGCACGGCCATCATCACTCTCGCATGCGGGGATCAAGCGCATCACGCAGCCCGTCGCCCAGCAGGTTGAAACCCAGCACGGTCAGGAAAATCGCCAGACCGGGCAGATAGGATGTGTGCGGGGCCGCCGACAGGTATTGCCGTCCGCTGGCCAGCATGGTGCCCCAGTCCGAAGTCGGGGGCTGCACTCCGAGGCCCAGAAACGACAGGGCGGCGGCTGCGGTGATCATAAAGCCAAGGTTGATGGTGGTGGCCACGACCAGCGTTGACAGGCTGTTCAACAAAATGTGGCGAAACAGGATACGGGTGTGGCCGGCACCCATACCCTTGGCGGCCAGCACAAAATCGGATTCGCGCAACGTAAGGGTCGAGCCACGGATGATGCGGGCAAAGAACGGCACGTTGACCAGCGCAATGGCCAGCATTCCGTTCAGCAGACCGGGGCCGAGGATGGCGATCACGGTGAGGGCCAACAGGAAGTAGGGAAACGCCATCAACACATCGATGCCACGCGATATGATAGTATCGGTCCAGCCCAGAAAATATCCGCTGACCAGCCCCAGTATTGTGCCGGTGATCATGGCAATCAGTGTGGCGGCCAAGGACACCGTCAGGGTGATGCGCGCGCCCCAGAACATCCGGCTAAGGATGTCGCGGCCCAGCTCATCCGCGCCAAGCAAATGGCCGGGTGTTCCAATAGGGGAAAGCCGGACCGACGTATCCACCGCGTTCGGGTCCTGTAGCGGCAGATAAGGTGCCGAGAGGGCCATGAACACGGCAGCCAGCACCAGCACGCCACCAACCAGTGACAGACGGTTTTTCCGAAGCCGCGCAAAAAGCGACTGGCGGGCGGGGGTGTCGGGCGTATTTTCTGCCAGCACGGGTTGATCTGTTGAAATATCGCTCATCCGGCCCCTCAGGAATATCTGATGCGCGGGTCTAACCACGCATAAATCAAATCAACGGCAAGGTTGATGAACACAAAACTCATCGCGATGATCAGCACACCGCCCTGCACCATCGGGTAGTCACGCGCTTGAATGGCACGCACCATCATCTGGCCAAGGCCAGGCCACGAAAACACCGCCTCGGTGATCACCGAGCCGCCCAGCAGATAGCCGATCTGCATGCCCAGAACCGTGACAATGGTGATCGATGCATTGCGCAGCGCGTGGACCCAGACAACGCGGCGCTCGCCTACACCTTTGGCGCGGGCTGTGCGCACGTAATCCTGCTGGATCACCTCAAGCATTGCGGATCGGGTCATGCGTGCAAGGATTGCGGCGGACACTGCGCCCAGCGTGACCGCGGGCATCAACAGATGGCGCATCAGATCAAAGAAATCGCCGCCCCGCGCGGGATACATACCCGATGAGGGCAGAATTTGCAGGCCCATGGCAAATATCAGAATGCCGGCAATGCCGGTGAAAAATGTCGGCATACTAAGTCCGGCAAGCGCGATCAACATGGCCACTGAATCAAACAGGGATTGGTGGAATACAGCCGCCAGAATTCCGATGCCGATTCCGAAAACGATGGAAAATACCAGCGCGCCGCTGGTCAGGAGCAGGGTATTTTTGAAGCGTTTGACAATCTCGGGTAATACCTCGCGGTTCAGCACGACCGAGCGGCCAAAGTCGCCCTTAGCGATACGCGAAGCCCACGCCCCGTATTGCACCACCAAAGGCCGGTCCAGACCCATATCGTGGCGCAAAATAGCGACCGATTCCGGCGTCGCCTCGGAGCCAAGCAACAGATCAGCCGGATCACCCGGGGCCAGATGCAGCATGGAAAACACCAATACGGATATACCAAACAGCACCGGAATAGTCTGGGCCAGCCGTTTCAGAATATAGTTCCGCATGAAGTTCCCTTGTTTGGCGTCAGGACAGGTGACTGGATAGACGCCGATGGAGAAGAAGGGCGACCGGTTGGCCGCCCATTCCAGTTATTACAGCTCAAGCACCCCGCCGGTTACTCCTCAAAGGTCGCGCCCTCGACGACAAGGTCGAAATTGGGCGACACCAAGAAGCCTTTCAGCTTGGCACTGTGGGCGATGATTTGCGATCCATGGTCAATAAATATCCACGGCGCATCTTCTGCAATCAATGCCTGCGCCTTGAGGTACAGTTCGCGCCTTTGGGCCGGATCGCTGATACGCTGTGCACCTACCACCAACTTATCGACCTCCTCGTTCTTGTAGGAACCGGCGTTCCAACCGGGCGGGGAATTGGCCGAATTGAGCAACATATTCATCACAATATCAGGGTCACCATTGGGTGGGTTCCATGACATTTGCGCCATTTGCGGATGCTCACGATAGGCCTTGAGGTAGGCACCCCATTCCATCGTCTTGATGCTGCAATTGATCCCCACAGCGGCCAGATTGGCCTGAATGAAGGTGCCCATCTCAACCGGCGCCTGCATGCCAGAACCACTTTCCGGCACCATGAATTCACAGTTGCTAAATCCGTCCGGATGCCCCGCTTCCGCCAGCAATTCCCGCGCTTTATCAGGATCATAGGGGTATTTGTGTACATCTGCGTTGTGCATATCGCCATAGCCCGGCGACAGCGGTCCGGTCGAAACCACGGCTGTGCCCTGTAGAATATCCCGCACAATGCTTTCCTTGTTGACCGCATGGTTCATCGCTTGACGCACCAGCACGTTATCAAAAGGCGGATCTGACAATTGCGTATTCAGCACAACAAACCAGACATGCGCACTCGGCCCTTGCTTCACCATCACATCCGGCTTTGCTTCCAGATCGGTCAGGCTGTCAAACGGCACGTCCACCGTCAGGTCAATTTCGCCGGTTGTGATAGCACTTAGGCGCGCGGCGGGCTCCACGATCGGCACATAAATGATTTTCTCGATTTCCGGCACACCGCCCCAATAGTCTGTATTGGCGGTTAGTGTGGCGCGGATGCCGGGCTCCCACTCATCCAGCTTGTAAGGGCCAGTTCCCGCCGGAAATTGCCCAACATCATCGCCGTGGGCCGTCAGGGCCGCAGGGCTGATAATCTTCATTGTCATGCCTGTCACACGCGCCAGAAACGGCCCGCTCGGATTGTGCAGCGTCATGCGCAGTGTCAGATCATCAATAACCTCAATCGTGTCGACCGGCCCCAAATAGGATTTGGCCCCGCGATAGGTCAGCGCCCCATGCGCCGGATGATTTTCATCGCGCTGGCGCTCAAAGCTGAACTTTGCCGCCTCGGCATTGAAATCAGTGCCGTCATGGAACTTTACCCCCGCGCGCAGCTTGAAGGTGTATACCAGCCCGTCCTCGGACACTTCCCAGCTTTCGGCCAGTCGTGGTTCCAGATCATAGGTGCCGTATTTGATACCAATCAGGCCCTCATAAATCCTGCGCACAACACGCGCGGTATTCAGATCGCTGATTTGCGTCGGATCGAACGTAACTGGCTCGGCTTGCAGCCCGACGACGATGGTGTCGTCGCTACCGGCAAAACCGGTCGTGGCCATTGGAAACACCATCGCTGACGCAAGCAGCGCCCCGATCACTGAATTGCGGATTTTTCTTTTGGTTTTCATAGATAACCCCCCTTGAAAACGTGTGTCAGACAGGCAGCATTGTTCGCGTGAAATTGCTTAAGGCAGGCAATTCCGTTAGCGCCAACATAGCGCATTATTAACGCGTCTATGAAAAATGTCAAAGATCGAGTGATTATCTTGAATCGATTAAGCCATTGAGATATATTCAATAATTCTAATTTGTCGTCTACATCAATATGATGATTTGTTGTGAATCACTTAAATAGACACCTAATGAGGTGCCCTACTTTTCAGCGGCCCTTTTGGCCTGATCTGCTCGCCTGACCACCCACTTGCGCTGCAAACCTCTGATCCGACGATTAAAGATGTTTCTGCCGCCACCTTCATTTGCAACAACCTGTGCGACGTGATTGATACCTCGGCGTTCCAATATTTATACGCTTGGCTGATAGCGTGCGGAGTATTGTACCGTGCAAATTGCATCCAGCAGCATTTTATGCTGCCAATCTAGAAAAATGAGATTAATAATCTGCCTGATCTACCGTAGTCTCCTCGAATTGTCAGGAGGGCCAAAATTATGTTGCCAAATTCTCTTATTGAGAAAGATCGCGCGCACTACATCCATCCGGTGGTTGCAATGCGTGCACATGAAAAACGCGGTGTGACCGTCATGCAGTCAGGAAAAGGCTGCTTTTTGACCGATGCAGAAGGGAACACCCTGCTGGATGGGTTCGCCGGCTTATGGTGCGTCAATGCCGGTTATGGTCAGGAAAGCATAGTGGAAGCCGCCGCCGAGCAAATGCGGAAATTGCCTTATGCAACAGGCTATTTCCACTTTGGTAGTGAACCGGCAATCGAGTTAACGGCCAAGCTGGCGGAACTGGCTCCGGGTGATTTGAACCGGGTATTTTTTACGCTGGGAGGGTCGGATGCCGTTGATACGGTCATCCGCATGGTGCGCTATTATAATAATGCCCGCGGCCTGACCGACAAAAAGCATTTCATTGCCCTGGAACGGGGCTATCATGGCTCGTCCTCGAACGGTGCCGGTTTAACCGCATTGCCGGTTTTCCATGAAAACTTTGATCTGCCGATGCAATGGCAACACCACATTCCTTCCCCCTATCCTTACAGGAACACCGCAGCAGATGATGCTGCCATTATCGAAAAATCGGTGACTGACCTGCGAGATAAGGTGGCGGAGCTCGGGGTTGATAAGGTTGCGGCATTCATCTGCGAGCCGGTGCAAGGGTCTGGCAGCGTGATCATTTACCCGACAGGTTTTCTGAGCGCGATGCAGCAAGTGTGTCGCGACCTTGGCATTTTGTTCATTGTTGACGAAGTCATTACCGCATTCGGGCGAACGGGCCCAATGTTTGCCTGTGAGCATGAAGGATTAGAGCCGGATTTCCTGACTTGCGCCAAAGGACTGACATCGGGCTATGCTCCTATGGGGGCGGTTCTGGTTTCCGAGCAGGTCTATCAGGTCATGGCGGATGCTGTTCCTGATGGCACCCCCTTTGGCCACGGTTTCACCTATTCGGGTCATCCTGTCAGTGCGGCGGTCGCGCTGGAAGTGCTGCGCCTTTATACCGAAGGTGGAATGATCGAAAACGCGAAAACCGTTGGCCAGTATTTTGGAACGCAATTGCGCACGCTGTCCGACCATCCGCTGGTTGGGGACATTCGCAATCAGGGATTGCTGGCAGCCATCGAGATAGTCACCGATAAAGAGGCTAAAACCAAACCAACCAAAGATATGAATGTAGCGGCCCGGCTTGCAAAAGCGGGATATGAAAACGGAATCATATTCCGCGCCTTTGCCGATGATTGCATTGGTTTGGCACCCCCGATATGCATCACCAAAGATGAAGTAGATTTATTGGTAAGCCGGCTGCGTGTAACACTGGATTCAATTCTTGATATCAAGGGATGAAACAATGAAACTGAGCGATTACAAAGCCCTGACATTTGATGTTTACGGCACCCTTATCGACTGGGAAAGCGGCATGATCACGGGCTTGAAACCGCTAACTGACAAACTGGACCGCACCCTGACCCGTGACGAAATTCTGGAAGCACACGCCTTCTATGAAAGCACCACACAACGCTGGACGCCTGCGAAAAAATATTACGAGTTACTGCCCGTTGTATACCGTCGTCTAGCCGAGGAATGGGGGGTTGAAGTGAGCTGGGAAGAATGCGTGGCCTATGGTGCCACTGTGCGTCACTGGCCGGCATTTAAGGATAGTATCGAAGCGTTGAGATACCTTAAAAAGCACTTCAAACTGGTTGTGTTGACCAACACAGACAATCTCAGCTTCTCTGGCTCCAACGCGCGGCTCGGCGTGCATTTTGATGGCGTTTACACAGCGGAAGACGTCGGCAGCTATAAGCCCGCTGACCGAAATTTCGACTATATGTTGGAAATGCTGGCCCGACAGGGTATTGAAAAGGGTGATATTCTGCATACGGCAGAAAGCATGTTCCATGATCATGCCCCAGCCAATAAACACGGTCTGGCGAATTGCTGGATTTATCGCCGCCACGACAAAGAGGGTTTTGGGGCAACGATGAACCCCGGTGACATGCCGAAATACGACTTCCAGTTCACCAGCATGATTGAAATGGCCAAAGCCCACCAAGCCGAGATGGCCGAATAGGAAAAAGGGAGGGACAGGATATGCACGGTCTACCTAAACTTGACCGGATAGACATCAATATCCTGTCCCAACTGCAGCGCAACGGCAAGCTTACCAACGTGGTTTTGGCCGGCATGGTAGGGTTGTCACCAAGCCCCTGCCTACAGCGCGTCAAGCGGTTGGAGAAAGCGGGATATATCGACCGCTACGCTGCGTTAATCAATCTTCGTAAATTGTCAGACCATGTCATCGTTTTCACCGAAGTGACGCTGGCTGACCATCGCCGCAATGATTTCATCAAGTTTGAAGCCGAAATTCGCAAGCATGCTCACGTGATGGAGTGCCATTTGGTCAGTGGTGGTTACGACTATATGATCAAGTTCGTCGCACGATCCGTGCCACAATATCAGGAAATTATGGAAGCGATCCTAGAGCGCGACATCGGCGTAGATAAGTATTTCAGTTTTGTCGTGATCAAGTCGGTTGTGCCCTTCAATGCTGTACCACTTGAAGAAATTCTCAACCCGTCATAGCAGTCGCTTAAATGCCGCCGATGTGGATAGCCTTTTCTTCAAGGAACTCGCCCAATCCCTGTCGTGTGCCTTCACGGCCCAATCCGGAATCTTTGACGCCTCCAAATGGTGCGACCTCAGTTGCAAAGGTCCCTGTGTTCAAACCGACCATACCAACTTCAAGATCCTCGCTGACCCTCAAACTCCGCGAAAGGTCGTTGGTAAATATATATGCAGCAAGACCAAAGGCTGTAGTATTGGCCGCTTCCACGACCTCTTGTTCGGTTTTGAAACGGAAAAGAGGTGCTACGGGTTCAAAAACTTCCTCAGTGGCCAAAAGCATCTCATGGGTCGCACCAGTGAGGATTGCTGGTTTGTAATATCGAGAACCGTTGGTAATACGGTGACCCCCAGTAAGAATTTTGGCCCCTTTTCAACAACGTATGAGACATGAGTTTCGATTTTAGCCAACGCCGCGTCGTTTATCGTCGGGCCTATATCATCTGCATCATCAAGCCCGTCCCCGATACGCAATGCATCCATAACCTCGGCCAGACGGGCTGCAAATTTATCGTAAATACCATCTTGAATGTAGATGCAGTTTGCACAAACGCAGGTTTGACCACCGTTACGAAACTTGCTCGCCATAACGCCGTTGATAGCACAGTCAATGTCAGCGTCGTCAAAGACGATAACTCAGGTGTCGTCTCTGCAACTTGCTAATCCGTCTCAGTCGGGTCCTTATCCGTTTCAGTTTTCTGATGGTGGTCAACTTAACGGAACCCCATCCGCACAAATATGCTCGGGCGGTATGTCGGATATTACCTATCCGTGGGAAACCCTTCTAAACGCTCCGATGAGCGGCTCAATGCAGGCGTTAAATGGGCGCTGTGCATTGCAGTGATAGAAATGGGCATTTAATCGAGGCTCCAAAAAGCGGTTAGTATTTCCAGCTTCCGAATTTCCGTCTTATCTTCAACCCTTATTGGGTGAGATGAGCCAAAAACACTCTCTTATCAAATGGCGCTATTTGGACCCATAGGCGCTGACGTCAGACAGTCGCAAAAGGTAGAACTATGTGTCGTCTCACATTGAGGGAAATGGTGCGGATAACAAGACAGACCTAGAACCTATACACCCAAACGAGCGACCGCTCGTCGGCCGGTCAGGCCGCCCCGTCGGAGCTGCTACGCAGCGTGAGACAGAAATTGGTGCACCCGACACGATTCGAACGTGTGACCCCCTGATTCGTAGTCAGGTACTCTATCCAGCTGAGCTACGGGTGCTAACCAGTCGTCGATTTAGCGGTCCGCGCGATGGTTTGCAAGGGGGAATCACGCACCAAGCGTATCTAAATCGACTTCGCCCCTCGGCAGACAGATTACAAACTCGGTGCCATCGCTGTCTGTCTTGCGCAACTCAAGCACACCACCATGGCCGCGCACCAGTTCCGCCGCAATCGACAGACCCAGACCAGAGCCGCCTTTACGCACACCGCCCTGAAACGGGGTAAACAAATGCTCGCGGGCTTTTGGCGGCAGGCCGGGGCCGGTATCGATGATGCTGACCCACCAGTTGTCTTCATCCTCGCGGGCGCGAATGGAAATTTCCCCGCTTTTGCCCGTGGCGACAATCGCTTGCCGCGCGTTGCGCACGACATTCGAGATCACCCGATGCAGTTGTTCTGGGTCGGCCCGAATGATCATTTCGGCAGGTATATCCTCGCTATAGCGAACGTCATGGCCCTCCACCGCAAGCCGTTCACCATCAATCACATCGCTCACAATATCCGTCAGCGCCACGCGGGTCAGCGCGGGGGCTGCCTCTTCCGCTTTGCCAAAGGCCAAGGTGCTTTCACACAGGTTGACCGCACGCGAAATTGAATTCACCAGCTTGGGCGCGGCCCGCTGCACCATCGGATCATCAGAGCCTTCCATCCGGTCGACAAACAGCTGTGTGGTGGTCAGGATGTTGCGCAGATCATGGCTGATCTTGGCCACCGCCCCGCCCATCTGGGCCAGATGTTCCTTTTGCTTTAGCGCACCGGTCAGTTGTGTTTGCATGGATTTCAAAGCCTCTTCTGCCTCGCGCAATTCCAGCACGCTTGCTGATGGCTCGATAATCCGGCGCAAATCTTCGGGGGCCGCTGCATAGGATTTGATATGCCGCACCACACGGTGGATCGGTTTTAACAAAAACCCGCGCACAGCCAGAAACAGCATGATGGCAGTGATCACCGAAATGACCGCCGACAGTTTCAAAATATTCAGCCCGTAGTCGACCATCGCCGCCCGCAGGGGCATCGTGTTCATCGTCACCTCGATCAGCAGGCCAGCCTCGCGCACGGGTTCGCCCATCACGCGGATCACCCGTTCATCCGTATCCCAAAGACGCTTTAGTGCGTCACCGATCAGATCAGCAGGTTTTGGGTCCCGCAGATCATAGGTGGAGTGAACTTCATCCGGCAGCGGCGACGACAGCATCAACTGGCGCATATCATCACGCCGCAACACCACATTATAAACGCCCGCATTTTGCAGCAGCTCGGCTTCCAGCGCATCGCCGATCATGTCGTCCGCCAGCAGAGCCAACGACGCAATCTGGGCTTTTTCCAGCCGCAGCAGCAGGTAATCCTCGCGGAACCGCGCAACGGATGGCACAAAGATCATGACCTCGGCCAACATAACAAAAACGGTGGTCAGGATCAGGAACCGACCAGAGAGAGAATTCAGAAACATTTCAGTCCTTTCAATGCCGGATTACGGCAAGAACTTTTGAACAAAACCAACCACACGTTTGACGTTAGCACTTTCAAACAGCCGCGGGGTGAAATACGCACCAGCTACGCGTTTGTTCACCTCGCCCACCGTCGGATAGGGCAGAACCGTCGCGGCAATCGCACCCATCTTCATGTTATTGGCCAGCGCCATCGCCCACAGGCCGATCAACTCGCCCGCAGACGGCCCTGCAATCGACGCGCCCACAGGGCGCCCCTTAACCACCATCACCTTGATCAGCCCCTTGGCTTTGCCCTCGGCAATCAGCCGGTCGCTGCCTGCGAAATCAAACCGGACAACCTCCAGCCTGTCGCCATGCTTTTCTCGCGCCTGCGCCTCGGTCAGGCCCACTTGCGCCAGTTCAGGGTCGGTATAGGTCGCCCAGGGGATATGCGCGGTTTTGGCCTTGGATGGCAGACCGAACAGCATGGATTTGATCACCACACCAGCGTGATACCCCGCGACATGGGTAAATTGCAGCCCACCGGCCACATCGCCCACCGCATAAACGCGTTTGTTGGTGGTGCGTAGATTGTCCCCAACCTTGACGCCAGCGCGGTGATGTTCAATGCCCGCGGCATCCAGATTTAGACGGTCAATATTGGGTTTGCGCCCCACCGCCATCAACAGATGTGTGCCTTTGAACACACGGCCATCCTGCGTCTCGATTTCAATCGCGCCCTTTTTGCCGCGCACCTCTTTGGCCATCGCGTCCTCGGCTATCTCGATGCCCTCGGCCCGCAGGTTATCCAGCACGATCGCGGCCATCTCGGGGTCATCCTTGCCCATCGCCTTCATGCCTTCAATCACTGTCACTTCGCAGCCCAGCCGCCGATGCGCCTGCGCCATTTCCATACCGATAGGACCGCCACCAACCACCAGCAGGTGCTTGGGTTTACTGCGATTGTCAAAAATCGTTTCGTTGGTGTCATAGGGCACATTTTCCAGCCCCGGAATGGGCGGCACAAAAGGAGACGACCCCGTGGCAATCACAAATCGTCGCGCTGTGATGATGGTATCGCCCGCCTGCACCTCGGTCGGCGACAGGAAACTGCCGTAATCCGAAATCACATTCACACCCAGCCCTTCAAACCGCTCGACACTGTCATGCGGCGCGATGGTATCGATTGCGCCCTGCACATGGTCCTTGGCCTTGCCAAACGCCATGCCCATCTTGCCAGCGGCCAGCAGCGCCTTGGAGGGCACACAGCCATAGTTCAGGCAATCGCCGCCCATCTTGTGCCCTTCCAGCAGAACCACGCTTGCGCCCATCTGCACCGCACCTGATGCAATCGACAGACCGCCCGACCCTGCACCGATGATGCAGATATCCGTTTTGATATTTTTCATTTACTTAATTCCTATTTGCGGATCAGTTTCAGCACCATTGGCAATGCGGCCAGCGCACATAGACCAAGAATGGGCAGAAGGATTTGTGGCTCGAAGATGATGCCAAAATTCGGGGTTTCACCACGGGCAAACACATCACCCAGACCAGCCCCGACAGATGTATAGACAACCCCGCCGGGGATGATCCCCAGAAAGGTCGAGATCACAAAGCGGTGCAGCGGCACACCGACCATCGCCGGTATCAGATTGGCAACAAAGAACGGAACCGCTGGGACCAGCCGGATCAAAAACAGCATCGACCACTGGTTTTCATCAATCCCGTCCTTGATTTTCTTGACCGCGCCCTCGCCCGCTTCCATCTTGGCCGCCAGCTTTTCGCCCAGCCCCCAGCGGGCCGCCATAAAAATCAGCGTGGCACCCGTGGTCGCCGCCATGATGTTGAACAATGATCCGGGAAAGGTGGCAAACAGGAACCCGCCGGTGATCGACGCAATCGCGGCCCCTGGCAGCGAGAATGTCACCACCGTGGTATAGGCCGCCATAAACACCAGCACGGTGACCACATAGTTATTATCCCGAAATGCAATCAGCGCCTCGCGGTTGTCGCGCAATGCCTCGAACGACAGGTAATCGCGCAAGGTAAACGCGCCGATCACTGCCGCTGTGAAAATAGCGATCAGTGGTAAATACCGCATCATCCCGCTTTTCTGTGTATCCGTCATGTCACTCATCTTGCCTTTTCCATTGCCGTGCCCCGTTGCAACACAACATGCAGGCAAGCGCCGGAAATAAGTAGCCCGATCACGCCGCCTTGATCACTGGTGATGGGATGTTTCACTTTACACGGGGGTTTTGCCCTGTATTGAAACATATCAACCGGACAATTGCCGGATTTGTTGCACTTTTGGTGCGATTGACGAATTGACTTACCTCCGACAACCCCCTAAATGACGGACTTCAAGCATTCTTGGCCTACGAATCCTTTATGGGTGCAGGTCATACCAGATACTAACTCAGACGGAGACGGGCGATGAAACGCACATTTCAACCATCTAACCTTGTTCGCAAACGCCGCCACGGCTTTCGCGCACGCATGGCAACCAAAGCTGGCCGCAACATCCTGAACGCACGTCGTGCCAAAGGCCGCGCCAAACTCAGCGCATAAGCGCTGCCTATCTAGGTAAAACGATATGACACCGCCGAAGGCACCCGTGGTAGGCAATACGCCAGACACCACGTGCGGGCCATCGGCGGTTTCCGTTTGTCTGGTCACTATGACCAAACGTGCCGATTTCCTGCGGGCCTCAAAGGCGGTGCGCAAGGCAACCAAGGGATTGGTTCTGCAAGCCCGCAAGCGCAAGCCCGATGAAACCGATCCCGATCTGATCCGCGTCGGTTACACCTGTTCCAAAAAGGTCGGCAACGCCGTGAAACGCAACCGCGCCAAACGCCGCCTGCGGGCCATTGTGCGCGAGGTGCTGCCCACGCTGGGCCATGCGGGATGGGACTACGTGCTGATCGGTCGCGCTGGTGCAACGGTTGATCGTGCCTATATAGAGTTGGTCAAGGATCTGACATCCGCGCTCACCACCATCCACGGACCCGCCAAATGACCCCGCTCGCCCATATCGTCGCCTTGCCCGTACGCGCCTACCGCCTGCTGTTCTCGCCGTGGGTCGGCACTTCATGCCGGTATCAACCGACCTGTTCGGCCTACGCAATGGAAGCACTGGAAAAGCACGGCGCGATCAAAGGCAGCTGGATGGCCGCCAAACGGGTTGGCCGTTGTAACCCGTGGGGCGGCTGCGGCTATGATCCGGTCAAGGGTACCGATTGCGACCATGATCACAACCATGACCAAGATGAGTGACCAGATGGACGACATCCACCCCCTATTCTTTGGTGCCCCCTCCACCACCGAATTCAAGAAACTGCGCAAACGCATTGTGCGCCAGGCCCGCGAGGCGATTGACCAATACGGTATGGTCGAGCGCGGGGCCAAATGGCTGGTCTGTCTGTCGGGTGGCAAAGACAGCTACACCCTGCTGGCGGTACTGCATGAATTGCAATGGCGCGGCTTGCTGCCGGTTGATCTGATTGCTTGCAATCTGGATCAGGGCCAGCCAAATTTCCCCGCCACCGTGCTGCCTAAATTCCTGAAGGAAATGCAGGTGCCGCACCGGATTGAATACGAGGACACCTATTCCATCGTCATGGACAAAACCCCGCAGGGACGCACCTTTTGCGCTATGTGTTCACGCCTGCGCCGTGGCAATCTGTATCGCATCGCCCGCGAGGAAGGTTGCAGCGCCATTGTGCTGGGGCACCACCGCGACGACATTCTGGAAACCTTTTTCATGAACCTGTTTCATGGCGGGCGGCTGGCCACGATGCCACCAAAGCTGCTGAACGAGGAAGGTGATCTGTTCGT
>JAFLKA010000140.1 GCA_022712735.1 Marinosulfonomonas sp.
AATTTCTGGTTCATTCCACGCATGCAAAATTTCAGAATGAATTTCCCTGCTGTGAGCCTCGATTTTCGTATGTTTGAAAATGATGTGGATGCCATGGCAAAGGATGCCGACCTCTGCATTCGGCTATCCGACCCAAAAGAGGGCAACACCCACCGCTGGCCATTCGCCGAGGAGCGCATTCTTGCCCTTTGCTCCTCGGATTACTTAAATGAATACGGATCCTTTGACGAGCCCAAAAAAGGGCGATTGCATACTGTGCTTGAAGCCCCCAATCAAAGATACACACTGGATGAATATGCGCATGCTACGGGGCGGCCGACCCTTAGTAGCCACCAGTCCATCATGTTTTCGGATTATTCCAGTATCATTCAGGCCGCCATTCAAGGACAGGGAATTGCCCTTGGATGGGTGCCCGAAGTTTCACAAATGATTATCGAAGGCAGCCTGATACCTGCCTGCACACAGGTGGTGAAAACCGGACGACGGTATCACGTTCTGGCCTCCAACCTTACGCCAATGCGCCCCTTGGTAGAAGATATCCGTGACTGGCTGATCAAGGAAATGCGCAGCGATTTGACGGCTATGAATTCGGCCTTACGCGTCCGGATGATAGATTTCGGCACTGCTGTATAAGCAGCTTACTGGGCGGCAGAGGCTGTTGATACAGCTGCATGTCTCTCTATTCTCATGCAGGTTTTCGGTAGCCAAGGCGTATATTGACAAACCTCAATATTATTGTTAGTTATAAAACTATAACCAATTAATCTCACCGTTGGAGCCGATTATGCCTTCCCAAAATCCAGTTGGTCTTGCCCTAAAGATCGCCATTGTTGTTGCTCTGTTGTTTGGCCTTGTTACAATTTATTCTGGCGGCATGGGGCTGGCTGGTAAGAAGGAGGTCGGCAATGCTGTGCCCTTTGTCTTGTGGTTCAACTTTCTTGCGGGTTTTACTTATGTCGCCGCTTCAATCGGCTTGGCAAAGATGCTCGGCTGGGGACTCAAGCTTTCGATCGCCATCGCCATCGCCACCGCGCTGGTCTTTGCAGCTTTCGGGTTTGTTGTGATGCAAGGCGGCGCATACGAAATGCGCACCGTTGGCGCAATGGTTATCCGGCTTGGCGTCTGGGTGGTAATATCCGCAATCGCCATGCGGGCCTATCGTCGACCTGCTTGATTTATCGGGTGGGTCGGAAAGGGCTACGAACAGGCCCCGTCGACTCTCCTACAGTCAGTTCAGTTTCAAGCAACTTCTGTAGAGGAGGCTGATCAGGGTTGGCTATTATCTCGAGCAGCATTTCAGCACAAAGCTGTCCGGCATAGCGCACCGAGGAGCGAGTAGCCGAGAAAATCGGGATGTCCCGCCCGTTACCTAGGTAGGACAGCTCGTCGTCGTGGATGATAATTGATATGTCACGCCCCAGCTTACGCCCGCTCCCCTCGACCGCGCGGCGCACGCCAATTGCCGTCAGTATGGATGACACCAGAAAAGCCGTTGGAGGATCGCCGTTAACGAGCATTTTCTTCGCGTTTCGATAGCCAACATCCTCGGACATTTCATCCGAGACCATCAATGTGTTGTCAGCCTGTAATCCCCTATTGGCGAGAGCTGCTTCAAAGCCTTCTCGACGTCGATGGGCGAAATCCATTTCTTCCAACCCGTTGATAAGAGCAATTTTGTGGTGGCCAAGGTCCAGCAGAAACTCGGTTGCCCGCTGAAAGGAACGGCGGTTGTTTATGTCAACCCAACTGTAATCGGTTTCATCATTGCCGGTTCGCCCATGCACAACAAAGGGTATGCCCAACTCTTTGAGCAAGACCAGCCGCGGATCATTAGCCCGCGGGCCGTGGACGATAATCCCGTCTACGGATGCTTTGGCAGCCATGTCCCGATAGGCGCGTTCCTCGTCGAAATCCTGAACCACAGAAAGCAACATGTCATAACCATTGCGTGAATAAACTTCGCCCGCTCCTGCAATGAAATCGGCAAAAATCGGGTTGACGATTTCGTTGCGTTTAGAGGTGGAAATGATGTGGCCGATTGCCATTGATCGGCCCGTTGCCAGATTTTTGGCGCGTGTGTTGGGGCGGTAATTATTCGCAACTGCTGCGGCTTTTACGCGATGGCGCGTGGCCTCGCTCACTTCTGGATAGTTATTCAACGCACGGCTGACGGTGGTTTGGGACAGCTTGAGAATTGCTGCGAGTTCCTTAAGATTCATTTTTCCAAACCGCTTTTGTTATTGATGGCTTTTCAAGGTGTGTTGAAAGATGCGTCACAGCACAGCGTATTCTAAATTCTCGAATTTGTTAAACAAAATAAGGTAATAATAAATATTGAGATTGACAGGCGAAAGGGAATCCGCAACCTTTACCGTGACCAAAGCGCTTTGGATTCCACTATGGATTGGCAAGGCATTGTCTGTCGGGGCCGCATAAAAGGGCACCTTTCTGGGAGGAAAACAATGAAACATATACTTTTTACAAGCGCAGCTGCAATTGCACTGTCGGTTAGCACTGCGCTCGGTGGTGATCTCATTTTCCCACCAGGCGAAGGTGATTTTAACTGGGAGAGCTATGAAGCACTTAAGGCGACCCAGTTAAATGGCGAGCAAGTGACCGTTTTCGGGCCTTGGCTTGGGCCGGATCAGGAACTGGTCGAAAATGTGTTGGCTTATTTTGGCGAGGCAACGGGTGCGGATGTTAAATACGTCGGCTCAGACAGTTTCGAGCAGCAGATCATGATTGATGCCGAAGCGGGTTCCGCCCCGAATGTGGCTGTATTTCCCCAACCCGGTTTGGCCGCCGATATGGCCGGGCGCGGGTTTCTAACACCGCTCGGCGATGAAACCGCGCAGTGGGTGCGGGATAACTATGCTGCCGGCCAATCATGGGTGGATCTGGGAACTTTCTCGAATGCGGGCGGTGGTGACGAATTATTCGGGTTCTTTTACAAGATCGATTTGAAATCACTGGTTTGGTATTCGCCCGAGAACTTTGAGGATGCGGGCTATGAAATCCCGGCCTCAATGGAAGAGCTAAAAACGTTAAGCGACCAGATTGTTGCTGATGGTGAAACGCCTTGGTGCATTGGTCTTGGTTCTGGTGGTGCGACGGGCTGGCCCGCAACTGACTGGGTAGAAGATTTGTTGCTGCGGACGCAGACCCCTGATGTGTATGACAAGTGGGTCACAAACGAAATTCCGTTTAATGATCCTCGCATTGTCGCCGCGATTGACGAGTTTGGTTCTTTTGCCAGAAACGACGATTACGTGGCTGGCGGTGCTGGCGTTGTCGCATCGACCGATTTTCGGGATAGCCCGAAAGGTTTGTTCTCGTCACCGCCACAGTGCTATATGCACCGGCAAGCAAGCTTTATTCCCGCGTTTTTTCCGGAAGATACGGTTGTGGGTGAAGATGCCGATTTCTTTTACTTCCCGGCCTATGCAGGCAAAGATCTGGGCAAGCCGGTTCTAGGTGCCGGAACCTTGTTTGCGATTACCAACGATAGCCCCGGTGCGCGTGCTTTGATCGAGTTCCTGAAATCACCGATTGCGCACGAGGTCTGGATGGCACAACAGGGCTTCCTGACGCCGCACAAAGGGGTGAACGCCGATATCTACGCAACGGATGCTTTACGTTCGATGGGGGATATTTTGCTGAATGCAACAACGTTCCGCTTTGACGGGTCCGACCTGATGCCGGGTGGCGTTGGTGCCGGTTCCTTCTGGACGGGTATGGTGGATTATACTGGCGGGAAATCTGCGACAGATGTTGCTGGTGAAATTCAGGCGTCTTGGGATGCGCTGAAATAGTGCCAACATAACAAATGGAAACCCGCCGTATACGCGGGTTTCCTCGGCGGATTTAGATATCGGGAGGGCACCATGCATCCAGCATTACAAGGTATCATAACGATCATTGTCGGTGTCTTTGGCTGCGTTGGGTATTTCTATTTCTCAAACCAGTTTTTGGATAAGGTTTTGTGCCCGCCACGCGGCCCGAATGCGGGGCGCAATATTACCCGGGCCAATATAATCCGCCCTTGGCTGTTTTTGATGCCTGCCCTGTTGGCGCTTGGATTGTATTTGGCTTATCCGGTCTTCGAAACACTAAGGCTTTCTTTGACGGATCGTTTGCCGGGCGGGGGCTCCGAATTTGTCGGGTTTGACAATTACCGGCAGATGTTCGGCGAGCCAAAGTTCTGGGAGGCACTGCAAAACAATATCCTTTGGTTGATCGTCGTGCCCGCATTTTCGACGGCTTTTGGCCTGCTCGCGGCACAATTGACAGACCGGATCGGCTGGGGGAATGTTGCTAAATCCCTGATCTTTATGCCGATGGCTATTTCCTTTGTCGGTGCGGCCGTCATCTGGAAACTGGTGTATGACACAAGGCCGATAGATCAGGACCAGATCGGAGTTTTGAACGCGCTTTATCTATACCTAGGCGGAAGCGCGCCAAAGACCTGGCTGACCATGCCACTGTGGAATAACTTTTTCCTGATGGCTGTATTGATCTGGATACAGACAGGTTTTGCGATGGTTATTCTGTCGGCGGCACTGCGCGGGATTCCGGAAGAAACCATTGAAGCCGCGATCGTGGATGGAGCCAACCCGTTTCAGATTTTCTTCAAAATAAAAGTGCCGCAGATCATGGGGACAATCGTTGTGGTCTGGACCACGATTACGATTGTGGTGCTAAAGGTATTCGACATCGTTTTTGCCATGACCAACGGCCAATGGAACACACAGGTTCTGGCCAATTATATGTATGACAAACTGTTCCGCGCCAATGACTGGGGTGTCGGGTCGGCCAGCGCGATGATTATTATGCTGCTGGTCACGCCGATCCTGATTTGGAATGTGCGCAATGCGCGCAAAGAAATGCAGTAGGGGGCGGATGATGGACAACATAGCAGGTTCAAAATCCAGTCTGACATGGGCGGTGCATATTTCGGTTGTGCTGCTGGTCGCGTTGTGGGTTTTCCCGACGCTTGGCCTGTTGGTTTCGTCGTTTCGAACCGGCGATCAGATCGCCACAAGCGGCTGGTGGAAAGCGGCGTTTCCGTCTGTTCAAAATCTTATCCTGCGGGCCAATGCGCCTGAGATGCAAACCCATGAGGGTGACCTCTATGTCATTGAGGGAATGCTGTTTGAAGAAGGAAAGGTGGCAACAATTTCCCGCTATGGCATTTCGTCAAAAGCGATTGATGCCTTTGCTGTCGGGGAAACCGGCGCTCTTAAAAAGGGAGGGGATATTACTGTTGCGGCGGATGGCCGTTACCGGATGACCAACGCGACTCCCTTTACCGGCAAACGTGGACAACGCATCTTTGTGACCGCAACCACCGCACCAGAATTCACCCTTCGCAACTATCAAAATGTCCTGTTTGACCCTGCTAATCGTGAGGGTATGGCAAAGGCGTTTTTCAATACCCTGACGGTGACAATTCCGGCAACGATTATTCCGATTCTGATTGCGGCCTTTGCCGCCTATGCCCTTGCCTGGATGGAATTCCCGGGGCGTGCATTGCTGATTGCCGCGATTGTTGGCTTGCTGGTGGTTCCACTTCAGCTCGCCTTAATCCCGTTGTTGAAATTTCACAATGAAATCGGCATCGGCAAAGGCTATTTGGGGGCGTGGATGGCGCACACCGGATTTGGCTTGCCTTTGGCGATCTACCTACTCAGAAATTATATGGTCGGCCTGCCACGGGATATTATCGAAAATGCCCGCGTTGACGGTGCCTCGGAATTCCAGATTTTTGTGAAAATTATTTTGCCGCTCAGTTTTCCGGCTCTCGCGTCTTTTGCGATATTCCAGTTTCTCTGGACATGGAATGACTTGTTGGTCGCGTTGGTGTTCCTGATCGATTCCACCGGCGACACCACAGTGATGACCAAGCAGATTGTCGAACTGTTGGGCACGCGCGGCGGCAACTGGGAAATTCTGGCAACCTCGGCCTTCGTGTCCATCGCCGTGCCGTTAATGATGTTCTTTGCAATGCAAAAATATTTGGTCCGCGGCCTTCTGGCCGGTTCTGTAAAGTAAGGTAAAATAGATGACTGTGATGCAGCAAGCATTAAGACAAAACACGGATGTCGCACCAGACAAAGACTGGTGGCGCGGTGCGGTGATCTATCAGGTTTACCCACGTAGTTTTCAAGACAGCAATGGCGATGGGGTTGGCGACCTTTTGGGGATCGTTCGGCGCTTGCCCTATATCGCTTCTCTCGGGGTTGATGTGGTGTGGATTTCCCCGTTCTTCACCTCGCCAATGAAGGATTTTGGTTACGACGTGGCAGATTATCTGGATGTGGACCCGATGTTCGGAACCTTGTCAGATTTTGATGCGGTGGTTAAAACGGCCCATTCTCTCGGGCTTAAGGTAATGATTGATCTGGTGCTGAGTCACACCGCTGACCAGCACCCTTGGTTTTCCGAAAGCCGCAAAAGTAGCAATAACGCGAAATCCAACTGGTATGTTTGGGCTGATGCCAAACCTGACGGCACCCCCCCCAACAATTGGTTGTCGATTTTCGGTGGGTCGGCGTGGCATTGGGACCCGCGGCGCTGCCAGTATTATTTGCATAATTTTCTGGCCTCCCAACCCGATCTGAATTTCCACGAACCAGAGGTTCAGGAAAGCTTGCTGGACGTAGCGCGCTTTTGGTTGGAGCGGGGGGTAGACGGATTTCGGCTTGATACAATCAATTTCTATTTTGCGGATAAGGAGCTGCGCGATAATCCAGCGCTTGCGCCTGAGCTGCGAAATAACCAGATAGCCCCCGAGGTGAATCCTTATAATCATCAGGATCATATCTATTCAAAAAACCAGCCCGAAAACCTGGGGTTTTTACGCCGCCTACGCGCCGTGATGGAACCGTATAACGCTGCTGCCGTTGGTGAAGTGGGGGATGCGCAGCACGGATTGGAGATATTAGGGCAATACACCGCTGGCGATGACATGATGCAAATGTGTTATGCGTTCGAGCTGTTGTCCGGCGATCGACCAACAGCCGAGTCAATCACACAGGTGTTTTCACAGGTGGATGAGGTGGCCAAAGACGGCTGGGCCTGTTGGGCCTATTCCAACCATGATGTGATGCGCCACACCACGCGCTGGTCACTGTCACCATCAGCCCAAAGAATATTTACAACGCTGCTGATGTGCCTGCGCGGGTCTGCCTGTATCTATCAGGGCGAGGAACTGGGCCTGCCCCAAGCCGATGTGCCGTTTGAGGATATTCAAGACCCCTATGGCATAGAATTCTGGCCCGAGTTCAAGGGGCGGGATGGGTGCCGCACGCCTATGGTCTGGACCGAATCCAACAGCAATGGCGGGTTTTCCTCGGCAGGATTGACGTGGCTGCCAGTGCCACCGGAACACCTTCGCCATTCTGTTTCTGCGTCCGAAGCCGATCCGGCATCTTTACTGCATCATTATCGCCGTGCCATTGGTTTTCGGCATGCCCACCGCGCCTTAATGCACGGGGAGCAGACAGATATGTCAGCATCCGGCAATGTGCTCCGGTTTATACGACGCAGCGAAGGCGAGGTTGTTTTTTGTGCATTTAACCTGAGTGATGAGCCTGCCCACACGCAGTTGCCTGAAGGGAATTGGGTGCAAATCGGTCAAGAATTGAATTGTGCCCATGCCGGTGCGGCCGGGATTGTGCATCTGGGGCCATGGCAGTCGTGTTTGGCATTAAAGACCGATTGAAAAGAAAGAGCGGGATGATATGGCGGATTTAAAATTCACAGGTATTGCGAAATCCTATGGCGATATTGAGGTCCTGAAAGATATCAACCTTGAGATAAAAACGGGCGAGCTGATCGTTTTTGTCGGCCCGTCCGGTTGTGGTAAATCGACGTTATTGCGCATGGTTGCCGGGCTTGAAAAAATCACCGCCGGAACTCTGGAAATTGATGGCGTCGTGGTGAATGATGTTCCGCCATCACTGCGCGGCATCGCCATGGTTTTTCAATCCTACGCGTTGTATCCGCATATGTCTGTGCGCGATAACATGTCGTTTGCCCTGAAACTGGCCAAGAAAACCAAACCCGAAATTGATGCAGCGGTGGCAAAGGTTGCAAAGATTTTACAGCTTGAGGACTATCTTGACCGATTGCCCAAGGCGCTATCTGGCGGGCAGCGGCAACGCGTTGCCATTGGACGATCTATTGTGCGTGATCCAAAGGTATATTTGTTTGATGAGCCGCTTTCCAACCTTGATGCCGCCCTGCGTGTGGCCACGCGGATTGAAATTGCGCAGCTGAAAGAAGCGATGCCACAAAGCACCATGATTTATGTAACCCATGATCAGGTTGAGGCGATGACATTGGCCAGCCGTATTGTCGTGTTGGCAAACAAAGGGATTGCACAGGTTGGAACACCGCTGGATTTATATGAGCGTCCTGAAAATGAATTTGTGGCGCGGTTTATCGGATCGCCTGCGATGAACCTTCTGGAAGGCGTGGTTATTGAGACTGGCAAGCAGACTATTGTCGATCTCGCGAGTGGCGGCAGGGCCGTTTCGGATGTGCCCACTGTGGCAGAAGATATCGGGTTGGCGGTTAAAATCGGTGTGCGGCCCGAGGATATGGTAGCGACTGATAGTGCGCCGATCTACACAGGGAATGTGAATTTTACCGAGCTGTTGGGCGAGGTTACCCAGTTATATTTTGTTCCCGAAAAAAACACTGATCCTGTGATAGCAAAACTGCCCGGTATTGTGCGTGACTTGCGGGGGAAAACGGTGATGCTCACCGCTGATCCGTCCAAGGTCCATTTGTTTTCAGACGGGAAATCATTGCTGTATCGGTAAAGCATGGTAGCCGCGATCTTTGCAGAAATGCTGGCAGCTGAGGCTGGGTCTGATCGCTAGACCTAACAACAATAAAAAAAGGCCCTGATATTTTCGGGGCCTTTTGTTTATCTAATTTAGCTGCTCAGATAATTCGGCCCAACCCTCAACTTGTTTAAAGCGGCCTGATAAATAATCCAGAACACCACGAACTTTTGCTGGCATGTAGCGCGTGTTTAGAAACACCGCGTTAATATCCAGGCTGGCGGAAGTGTTGTCCAACAGAATTCGATTTACCAACCCTTCTTTCACCAAAGGTGCAGCGCAAAAATTTGGACTAAGGGCTATTCCCGCACCCGATACAACAAGGTCAGCAATTGTTTTTGCGCTATTTACCATTATATTGCCTTTTACCGAAACGCGTTGCATCTGGCCGTTATGGCAACAACCGCTGGCGCATTTGATCTCGATCCCAGCTATGTGACGCTTCCCGACAGCATCGCTGGCGACAAATTTTACGATGGTGGTTCTGTGGAAACCGCAGAAGGCCAAGCGCATATCGAAATCTTTGACGAGCTGGATTTTGATGTATTTTCAAATCAGGACTGGGCGCGGCTGCACCACAGTCATGACGAAGACATCGTTGTGACCTGGCCCGATGGCCATTCAACAATCGGCATTGATGTTCACATCTCTGATCTGAAAAACCTGTTTGTCCATGCACCCGATACCGAAATCAAGGTCCACCCAGTGCGCATCGCCTCTGGTGATTGGACATCTGTGATTGGTGTGATGACCGGCACCTTTACCGAACCGATGCCAATCGGCGACGGGAAATTCATTGAACCAACCGGTAAACGTTTCGAGCTGAAGATGGCAACGATTGCCTTCTGGCAGAACGGCTGGATGGTGCATGAATGGCTGTTCTGGGACAACGCAACCTATGCCCGCCAAATGGGCCTGACTGATTAATCCTGTCGCCCCATTCTGATACACATTGGCATGGGGCCCCCTCGCCACACACCCAAACCTATGGAGTATGATCATGCTTATCGAAGGAAAATGGGCCTCAGACTGGTACCCCGTGCAAGCGAAAGACAAAAGCGGGCGTTTCCTGCGCCAGAAATCTAGCTTTCGCAACTGGATCACGCCGGACGGCAGCGCGGGCCCTACAGGTGCGGAAGGTTTCAAAGCCGAAGCAGGCCGCTACCGTCTCTATGTCGCCTACATTTGCCCTTGGGCGTCACGCGCATTGATGGCCCGCACCATAAAGGGGCTTGAGGATGTGCTGCCCGTTACCATCGTTAATCCAACGCTAACCGACCAAGGCTGGACATTTGGCAACTTTGACGGGGCGGATAACGACCCATTGCACAATGCCAAATATATGCACGAGCTGTACACCCGCGCGGACCCCGAATTTACCGGCCGCGCCACTGTGCCGGTTCTATGGGACGCGAAACGCGACGTGATGGTGAACAACGAAAGTGCCGACATCCTCAGAATGCTGAACACTGCGTTCTCGGGTTTGGTGGACGAAACTGTCGACCTATACCCAGACGCATTAGCCGATGACATTGATGCCCTGACGCCGTGGATTTATCAGAACCTGAATAACGGTGTGTATCAGGCGGGTTTTGCGTCTAGCCAACCAGCTTATGATGAAGCCGTGCAAAATGTGTTCACAACATTGGACGCGCTGGAGCAGCGCTTTAGTGATGGGCGGCAATACCTGATTGGCGATCAAATAACCGAAGCCGATATCCGCACCTTTGTGACCCTAATCCGGTTTGATATGGCCTATCATGGTCTGTTCAAAACCAATCTGAAACGCATCACTGATTACCCTCTTTTACAGGCCTACATGGAACGCGTTTTGACCCTGCCCGGCGTTGCGGGCACCGTAAATTTGAACCACATCAAAACTGGGTATTATTCGATCAAGGCGCTGAATCCCTCGCAAATTATGCCGTTAGGGCCAGAATATATCGAAACGCTAATCACAAAGGCACAATCCAAATGATGCTCTCCGCACCTTGCCCCCAACTGCCGACATCTATTATAGGTAGATTGGGGGAGCAGTAACCAACCTGACAATACATGATCTGATTGGTCAAAACCACAAATCCAGCCACTGAAGCCGCAAGAGGTGGAAGAATAGTGTTTTGACACGTTTGTTTCTTGAACCGAAAAATGGTAAAAGTTGCTTCATTGGGAGTGACGGTGGGCAAGAATGACACTATTCGTCTGTAGTTGGTTGCCCTGACTGTAGATTTCGATCTATTGGCTATATTCAAGAGTAATGACGAGAATTGAACCATTTGCTATAGTGGGCAATGATCAACCCTATTTATTTGTGTTCGTATTATTTATGTTCGCAATCTAAAAATGGAACTGTTCGGGTTCTTTTGGCCTACCACGTACCACCACTAAAACAATAAGGCCCGGCAACGGCCCATGATATGAAAAGGAACACTGGATGAAACGGCTCGCGAGATACCTTCTAAGATTTTTGTCCGTAACCGTTCCACTGGGGCTGGGTGTTTTGTCGATCTTGGTCTTTGCAGGAATGAAATCGCCCCCTTCTGCGAAAGAGGTGGCTCCCAAAATAACACCGGTGCGCATTATCACCATTGCACCGGTCCCGGTTGTGCCGCGCGTTAGCGGCTACGGCACTGTCAGCTCGACACGGGAATGGCGGGCAGTTGCGCGTATCGAGGGGGAAATAATCTGGACCTCTGACAAGCTTGCCAATGGGTTGCTGGCGGATGCTGGCGAGGAGTTGATGCGCATTGATCAGAGCGGAATTGAACTGACACTGGCGCAAATTGATGCGCAGATCAGCTCGATCGACGTCAAGGATGAAACCGTCCACGCCAGCCTTGCAATCAGCGAAGCCGAGTGGGAAATCAGCGCCGCAGACCTTGTGCGCCAGAAAGATCTTGCTGGTCGTGGGGCTGTCCCCCAAACTGCAGTGGACAAGGCCGTGCGACAAGAGCTGGTATCGCGTTCCAGTGTTAATTCACTTGAAAACCAGCTGGCCTTGAACGGGGCTGAACGCAAGGTGCTGATGGCACAAAGAAACATCACCCTACGTGATCTGGGGTATACATCGATAAAAGCGCCGTATGACGTGCGCATCGGTGAAGTATCTGCCGAAACAGGGCAATTCGTCAGCCGCGGTCAGGTTCTGGTTGCTGCCGAAGGGATAGAGGCCGTCGAGATTGCCGCACAAATCCCGATTGGCCGCATGGCTCCGCTTATGCGCGATTCGGGGCAGCCACGCCCAACTGCGCCAGTGGGGCTTGAGGCAAAGGTGCTGCTGCACTCGCCAACACACGTTATCGAGTGGGACGCCCGCGTCGCCCGCGTTGGCGACCAGATTGACCCGCGCACCCAGAGCATCAACGTCGTTGTGGTCGTCGATCAGCCAATGGAACAGGCGGCCACGGGGCAAAAACCGCCCTTGCGCCGCAATATGTTTGTCGAGGTTGTATTGAGCGCGCCAGAGCGCACCGCCATCGCCATCCCGCGCGACGCAGTGCATGGCGGTACCGTTTTCGTGGTTAACAGTGAAGACAAGCTGGAGAAGCGCGACGTGCAAATCGCCTATGCGATTGATACAGTTGCGATTATTGCCAAAGGGCTGATGGAAGGCGACAGGCTGGTGGTCACGGATATGGACATTGCCGTTCCGGGCAAGGCCGTCAAACCGATCGAGGACAAGGCGCTAAAGGCGCGGCTTGCTATAATCGCTCTTGGACAGGATAGTGCAAAATGATCCGCCTATTTGCGGCACACCCCACCGCCGCCAACATCCTGATGCTGATCATCATAGTGATTGGTTTCATCGCAGTCCCGACGCTACAGCGTGATACCTTTCCGGTGGTCCCGCCCTCGGTTATTGAAGTGCGCGTGGCCTATCCCGGTGCGTCCCCCGCCGAGGTCGAACAGGCGATCTGCACAAGGATTGAAGACCCTATCCAAGCGGTGGATTCTCTGGATGAATTACGCTGTGTTGCCCGTGATAATGTGGCGATCATCAGTGCTGAAATCGTTGAAGGCGGGGACATCAACAGCTTTTATGATGACGTCAAATCCGCAGTTGATACGATCACGTCCTTCCCCACCGAGGTGGACAAACCCACCAGCCGCATTGTCGAGCGGATCGCGACGGTTGCATCGGTTGCAATCACGGGGCCGGATGATCCTGCGGTTTTGTTCGCCTATGCCGAGGCTTTTTCAGATAAGTTGAAACGCCACCCGATGATTTCCCAAACCCGCATTGCCGGGTTTTCGGGACGTGAAATATCCATCGAAGTGCCTGCCGCCACCCTCAGCCGCTACGGGCTAAGTATCGACAGCATCGCCAATGCGCTGGCACGCAACAGTTTCGATTTGCCAGCCGGAACGATGGAATCCCATGGCGGGGATGCTTTGCTGCGCTTTGTCGGCGAACGCCGCACCCCTCAAGAATTTGCCAATATCCCGCTGACATCCTCGAACCTCGGCGCCGAAGTGTTGCTGGGCGAGGTGGCTGAAATATCTGTGCAGTTTTCCGATGAATACGAAGCCTCGTATTTCAACGGCAAACGGGCCGCGATTGTCACAGTGACTAAAACGGCAGCACAGGATGCGATCCGGGTCATGGATGTGATGATGGTCATTCTGGATGAAGAACGCGCCATCGCCCCCGAAGGAATTTCGCTCGATATTTCAACCGATTCCACCTCGAATATCCTCGACCGGCTGCGGATCATCACTGACAACGGCATACAGGGGCTGGCGCTGGTGTTTCTGGTCATGTGGGTCTTTTTCGGCTTCCGGTTTTCGTTCTGGGTGGCGATGGGCCTGCCGGTTTCCTTCCTCGGCACCATCTTTGTGATGCAGATGTTCGGGCTGACGATCAATATGATCACTATGGTGGCCCTGTTGGTCGCGGTTGGCCTGCTGATGGATGACGCCATCGTCATTTCCGAAAATATCGTCAGTCGACGGCAAAAAGGCGACGAACCGCTGGCGGCAGCAATCAACGGCACCAAGCAGGTGATGCCAGGCGTGATTGCCTCGTTCCTGACCACGGCGATGATTGTTGGCCCGCTGGGCATGATGGCGGGCAATATCGGCGCTGTGCTTAAATTCCTGCCGATCGTTTTGCTGATCACGCTGACGGTCAGCCTGTTCGAGGCGTTCCTGATCCTGCCGCACCACCTGAAGGGTGCGTTGAAAAATCCGAAACCGTCCCGCATGAGTCAGGCCGTTTCACGCGGCTTTGACAGGTTCCGCGATGGAGTCGTGGCGCCTTTGTCGTTGCTGTCGCTCAAGGCCCGGTATCTGACGATGGGCATTTCCGGTTTCCTGATCCTGCTGTCGATTGCGCCGATAATTGGCGGGCAGATCAAGTTCCAAAGCTTCCCGTCGCTTGAAAGCGATACCATC
>JAFLKA010000141.1 GCA_022712735.1 Marinosulfonomonas sp.
AACCAACCGAAACGTATCCGCGCCAGCGCCGTCACCAATCGCAATTTCGCGGATTTCGCGGCACTGCATCGCACACAACTCGGCAAAGACAAACACCAACTGCCCTGGGGCGAAGAGATTACCCTTTTTCCAACGCCGGAGCAGAGCGCCTATCATTTTTCCTATCATGAACAGGGTTCGCCCGAAAAAGAACCAACCGGCGGTCATACTCTCATCTTGGGTCGCCCCGGCTCCGGGAAATCCGTTCTTTCGGCTTTCTTGATGACGCAGGCGCGGCGTGTCGGAGCACGCATTTTTGTCCTCGATTATCGCCTGGGCATGGAGATGGCTGTGCGTGCCAATGGCGGGCGCTATGCCTCGATCAAAGCGGGTCAAGCTACCGGCCTCAACCCGCTCTGGACTGAGATTGATGAGCGGGGCACCGCATGGCTGTCAGACTGGCTGTCTTCCCTGCTTTACCGCGCCGACAAGCCACTGACCCCAGCCCAGACCAACCGCATTCAGGAGGTCGTGCGCCAGAACGCAACTGCCGCCAATCCAGAGCTACGGAATTGGAAAGATTTCGCGTCACTCTTTGTCTCAACCGATGACGACGGCGATCTGCACCAGCGGCTCATTGAATGGACCGAAGATGGGCGCTACGGCTGGATATTCGGGCAGAACTATGAGGACACGTTTTCGCTCGAGGGCGATGTCGTGGGGTTTGATCTCACCGGCATTCTCGATTCTGAAAGCGAGAAGGAACGCATGGCGGTCCTGAGCTATCTTTTCCGCCGCATTGAGCGCGAGATAGAGGATCGCCGCCCGACGATCATCATCATCGATGAGGCTTGGAAGGCGCTCGACAACCCGTATTTTGCGGAGCGGCTCTCGAACTGGTTGGTCACCGCCCGAAAACAGAACACCGTCGCGGTGATGATGACGCAATATGCCAGCCAGCTAGAGCGGACCCGTACCGGCAAGACCATCATCGAAGCGGTCCCAACGCAGATCCTTTTGCCTAACATCAGAGCACACGCCTCCGACTATGATTTATTGAACCTCTTCGAGAAGGAGCTCGACGTGCTCCTGAACACCGGCAGCAACAGTCGCCTCGCGCTCATTCGCGACGATAGCGGCTCTGTCGTCGTCGATACCGATCTCTCCGCTCTTGGTCCCTACCTCACCATCCTTGGCGGTATGGAAAAGGGCGAAGCGCTCGTCGGCACTGATTATCGCACTCGCCCAGACTTTTGGAGGCTCCCATGACCCGTATTCTCACCCTATTCATTCTGATTTGCGCCCTTTCCGCCTGCGAGCAGTATCGCCCGCCCAAGGCGAACTGTTTTAATCTCGTATCGCGCGGTCCCACCTCCGCGGACTGTACCTTTGAGCCTCTTAGCGGCCCCGAAGCTTTGGGCGGGGCCTATGAATAGGCTCGCTATCCTCACAATTTTTCTGACGGGTGCTGCTGGTCTTGCCAGCGCCCAAGGCGTTCCCGTCAATGATAACGGTTTAACCCTGCGCGACATCATCGAGACAGCTGACCGGGAAGATGACCTGGCAGTGCAACGTGAATCGTTGAGCGTCGAAGAACTGCTGGCCGAGATCGAGCAGGAACAACTCGCTGTACTGCGCAACATTCTCGACGCGCAAACCAGTTTCGGCGGTCAGGGACTGCCGAACATGGTCTCAAACCTCGAGGCTGGCAGCGGCGACTCGGATCGCTCCGTCGCTGCGGTTTTTGGGTCGGGCGATGTCGATCCCAATCCCGGTGGCGCGGGCATGTTCGGAGATGCGGCAGAGAATATCGAGCTGCTGATCATCCGGGTCGCGCGCGCTACCCATGGGCGGCCTGGGGTCGCGCGCGCCAGCCTTTCGCTCATACAGTGGCGCGCTTTACTTCAAGCACTCATCTGGCAGGAAAGCCGCTTTTCCATCGGCGCACGCTCTCCCGTTGGCGCGTTCGGCCTCACCCAGATCATGCCCGGAACCGCCAGCGACCTCGGCATCAACCCGGAATATTATGACAGCCCGTATCTGCAGGTCGAAGGTGGCGCACGCTATCTCGCAACCCAACTCAACACCTTTGACGGTAACATCATCAACGCGCTTGCGGCCTATAACGCAGGACCCGGACGCGTCTTTGAATATGGTGGCGTGCCGCCATATGCTGAGACCCAACACTATGTTCAGGTCATCCCTGAACGCTACAACCTCTATCTCACGCGCATCGGTGGCATTGAGGCGCTCGGCACGATCGATGCGACATTTCTCGCCAATGCCCAACTCTCGCTCTCGGGGCATGGTGCTGCATTCTACGGCAACAACGCCCCCGTCGCTATCCGCCAGGCCGCGTTGCGTATCCAGGACATCGTCATCCGGATCGGGTTGAGCGAAGACATCCAGGAAAGCATGGCGCTCAACACCTATGCCCGCGCCGAACTCGTCCGCCTGGTGGCCGCGCGTATCCGCTTGAAAGCCGCGCGCACAAAGCCGTTGAGTGCGACGCAACTCGCCCAGGCCGCCGCGCAAATGGCCGAAGCGGAATTTATGAATTTTACAATGGAGGATTTGGATTGATGCCCCGTACCACTGCCCTTGCTCTGGCCCCGGCCAAATTGCTACGCTCAACCGCACTTGTCACCGCACTGGCATTCGGCAACCCATTCATCGCGGGCAACGCAGCCCACGCTCAGGGTGTGCCCGTCGTCGATACCCAAAACATCACACAGAATATCCAACAGCTCCGGCAGATGATCGAAGACGAGGTCCTACAGAACGAGCAGCTGGTGCAGCTTCGCGAACAACTCGCCACCCTCACGGACCAACTCGCCGAGTTGCAGCGGACCTATGAGGCACTGACGCGCCTCGCCGAATTACCGGAAATCATCCAGACCCAAATGGAAGACGAGTTGAATGGCCTTCTCGATCAGGAGTTCGGCGACATCATGGCCACGATCCGTGCGATCCGAACCGGCGATTTTTCGGGATTGACCGGTTCAGGTGCCGGCGAGATCGAAACCCAGATGGACCGGGTGCTGTCCGATCTCGGCTTTGACGATGACACGTTGAGCGAGATGGCGACCAGCGGCAACCGCAGCGCCAACCGTTTGGCGACACAAGCCACAACCGGCGCGCTTGTCTCGGCCGCAGCCCAGAACAGCTATGATGATGCGGGCCAGTCGCTTGAGCGTGTTGAACGTTTGGTCGGCCTCATCGACGACATGGACGAGCTGAAAGAAAGCGTCGATCTCAACACCCGCGTAACGGCAGAACTGGCCATCGCACTCGTCGCCATGTGGCAGCTTGAAGCGGTGCAGACGGTTGCTGATGGCACCGGCGGCGTCATCGACGCCGCGACCATTGCTGAAGAACAACGTTTCATGGAGTTCACCCTCCCCGAACTCCGCGCAGATTAAGGGATAAGGGATTTGAACGAGGAAACAGCAATCATCGAGGAGGAACTCGTCTACGGCGCGCTGCGTCGGGAACGGCTTTGGCAGCGCCTCGGGCTTTTGGGGATGATCTTCGGCATCATTGGTTGCTTGAGCGCCGCTGCCGTCGCCATACTCGATGTCGATCCGCCGCCAGTTGTCGTGCCTTATGATCCGGCAACGGGTTTTGCGCTGCCCGAAGCTTCTGTCGGCGCAACCACCGTCACAGAAAACCGGGCAATTATTGAGGCTGAGGTTTTCCGCTATGTGACCGACCGCGAGGTGTATAACCAGCTCGACAACGATCTGCGGATCCGCAGCGTCTTGAGACGCTCGGATGGGGCGGCGCAGGATTCAATACGCCAGATTTGGAACTCGGCGAATGCCAACTATCCACCGACGGTCTACGGGCCGAACTCAAGGCTCGATGTCGAAATCCTTAGCATCAACCGGATCAGCAACAACCGTGCGACCGTGCGTCTCAGGAAGCGCCTGACCTCGATCAACGGCGTTCAAGCGGGTTTGTTCACCACGACGCTCCTGTTCGAGTTCCGCCCCGAAGAAAGCCGCTCCATTGACCAGGTCTGGACCAACCCTTTCGGCTTTACCGTGGTCGAATATTCGATCCGCTCAGACAGATTGGAGAATTAGATTTGCACGTACTGATTTCTATAATGTTTCTTGCTGTATCGACCAGTTTTGCATTCGCCGAGGCGATCCCTCGCAGCGGCCCCAATGACCGGCGCGTGAGGATCGCCACCTACCAAGAGGCTCAGGTCTATCGGCTGAACGTCTCTCTCACACATGTCACGACGGTTGAGTTCGCAGAGGGCGAAAGCATCCGCTCGATCATTGCCGGTGACACAATAGGCTTTGAGATCGATGGCGTGCCCGGTGGCCGCGCCTTCGCGATCAAACCGGTGGCGCGGGGTGTCCATACAAACGTGACCGTCTACACCAATCGGCGGAGCTACTATTTCAACGTCCAGGAGATTTCCAGCCCGACCTTCTATGTCGTCCAGTTCCGCTACCCAGACGACAGTCGCCGCTCGACAAACGCCATCGCGCGCGCCGCCCCGAACTACAATTACGGTGCCAGCGCGCGCACTGAATTCACCCCAACGCGGATCTGGGACGATGGCACGTTCACGTATTTTGCCTTCCCACGAAACGCTCCGGTCCCAGCCATCTTCCGATACGGGGACGGGCGCGAGCGCACGGTCAACACGAGTGCTGTTGAGGACGGCGTTATCCGCGTCTCGGGCGTCAACCGGCAATGGGTGCTCCGGCTTGGCGAAGAGGTCGTCTGCATTGAAGCAACGCCACCTGCGGGATCAACATCATGAGCGACAATTCAGACCCCAGTCTCGAAAAACGCCTCGCCGCACTTGAACAAAGTAACCCTCGCCATGGTGTGGCCCCGAAGCCACGCTCGCCGCGCCTCGCGCTAATGATTATCGGCCTCATCCTTGTCAGTGGCGCGGTGCTCTACCTCTTCTCGCGACCCGAGGTGGAGGTCTCCTTGCCGACGGCAACACCGGACGAGTTCCAGACTGAGGGCGACGGTTTCGGCGAAATCAAACCTTTCGTACCGCCGCCAGTTCCGGAACCTGAAATCGTCCTCGTCACCCCCGATCCGCTCAAACCCAACGGCGAACTCCTGGCCCAACTCGAGGCACTACAAGCGCAGATCGAAGAATTGAAGAACGCGCCAGAACCGGACATCAAAGAGGACAGCGCCGCGGCGGAAGCGATTGATGCACTATCGGCACAGATCGCGGCTCTGCAAACCGCCTCACAGAGCGCGCAGGAGCAATTTCAAGAGGAACTCGCAGCCCGCGATAGGGAGCTTCAACAGCTGCGCATGGATTTTGAGCTGGCAGAACTGAAAGCCAATGCCCCAACCCCGGCCCCTCTTGGGCCTTCCGACGATGAACTGCTGGCCCGTGAAGCGGAACGACTTGCACGTGGAGAAGAATCGCGGCGGATGGCAGAACTTCAGCGCCGTGCAGAAGTGGAACGCGCCTTCCAGGCGCGCAGGATCGCCTCCCCCACCATCGCCTTCGGCGGCACCGGAGGTGGTAGTGCGGGCGAGAGCGAATTGACCGGGCGCAGGCTCAGTGAGGTCACAGACTTCGTGTTGAACGGAGCGCTACCCAGCACGGTCACCCAGACCGAGGTCATCGCCAACCCATCGAACACTGTCATCCAAGGCACCATGATTCAGGCGGTGATGGAGACCGCCCTCGACAGCTCCCTGCCCGGTCAGACCCGAGCCATCATCTCCGAGGATGTGTTCAGTTATGATGGCACAAGGCTCCTGATCCCGCGCGGCTCCCGCCTGATAGGACGGTATCGCTCCGGCATCGAGATCGCACAGCGCCGCGTCACCATCGCCTGGGACCGGATCATCCTGCCAAATAATCAGACCGTCCAAATCAGTTCCTTCGGTGGCGACGAGCTGGGCCGATCCGGCGTTTCAGGCTTTGTCGATACGCGGTTCGGCGAACGTTTTGGCTCCGCTGCCCTGATCTCGATCATATCTGCCACCCCGAGCGCCGTGGCTGCTCAGGTTGAAAATGATACCACAGCGGATGTGCTTGAAAATGTAGGCGACGATCTTGCAGACGCCACGGATAGCGTGATCGGAGAATACCTCTCCATCGGTCCCGTCATCTATGTCGATCAGGGTGCCCGCGTCACCGTTATGGTCGACCGCGATCTGGAGATTTTCTGAGCATGACAATCAGCTATATCCAGGCCTCGCTCGACAAGTTGAAGGACGCCAGCCGCGACGATGTGATCGAAATTTGCATCAACCCCGACGGGTCCTGCTGGGGTGAATTCCACGGCGATCATTTCATGCGGGTGCTGGATACGCGTATGAGCGTCACCGAAGTCCGCGATCTCGGCAATCAGATCGCCTCCAGTGCCAGCACAACAATGAGCAAGGACAAACCCATAGTCTCGGTCTCGATTTCCTATCGCGATCGACCCATTCGCGCTCAGGTCATAACGCCGCCTGCGGTGCTGGAAGGCATGTCGATCTCGCTGCGCTTCTTCTCGAGCCTGCCGCTCGGACAGATCGAACTCCGTTATCTCTATGGCAAGGAACGCAAGCTTGAGAAATTGCGCCAGGAGAAGAACCGCGCCCTTCGTGAAGTGGTCGCCTCTGACGCCATCTATGACGCGATCCGGTTCTGCGTTGAAAACAAGCTCAACATGATCGTCTCCGGCGGCACCTCCACAGGCAAGACAGTCGCTGCTCGAAAAATTCTGTCCTACGTTTCCGACGATGAGCGGATCGTCACTATTGAGGAGGCAGCGGAGCTGATCCCCGCACAGCCGAACGCGGTGACGCTGATCGCCAACCGCGATTCTGAGTTCCAAACTGCCGACGTGCTCCTGACCGCAACGCTCCGCATGCGCCCCGACCGGATCATCCTTGGCGAAGTTCGCGGCAAGGAGGCTATGACCTTCCTCGAAGTCATCAACACCGGTCATGGCGGCTCGATGACGACGCTTCATGCAGAAACACCGCAGCTCGCCGTCCAGCGGCTGGCCATCGCGGCGCTCAAAACCGAAATCCCGATGACCTACCAGGACATGGTCCAGTACATCGAAAGCTCAATCGATGTGATCATCCAAACGGGACGCGAAGACGGCGCGCGCGGCATTACCGAATTCTATCTCCCCGGAACCGAACTCAACGGAGGCAATTCCCATGAAGCAGTTTGAATACGACATCTTGTTCTTCGAGGTGAAGAAGAAAAAGGATTACGATGAGATGCGCCGCATTCTGAATGGGCATGGCGCAAAGGGGTGGGAGGTCATCACTGCAGAAGCTGGGGATCACGGCTACACCACCTTTTTGAAACGTGAGACTTCGTCCTTATCAAAGGAAGCTTTGAGATGAACCGAGCCGCCTCACTCATCTGTGCGATCACACTATTCTCGGCAACCCTTGCTTCTGCCGAACGCAATCTGATCCCGACACTCAACAATCAACCCGATGTTTGTCTGGAACAACCACCCGAGCCAGAGTGGATGCAAAATATTGAGGTTCGAGATTCATACAAACGGCTTCTGGTCCAACAAATTTACCGGGCACAGAGCATGCAACGCATCGTGGATGCCCAGGACTGCGCTTGCCCCATTCGCTATCCAGCATGGGCGGCAGCCGAGGCTGTCTATTTCGAGACCTTCGCAGCAGCAGAATACTGGGATGTGAATGAGGCGACGTCGGACAAGCGGCGGCTGGCAAACGAACTCCGTCTGGAGGCGATGCCAATCTGTGTAGCCGCCGGAAACTGGTGAGGTAGGAACTCGCTATGAGCGTCGTCGCCTATTTTGTGGAAACATCCCAAGGTTATCTCGATACGGCCGCCGAAACCCAGTTTGGCGCAGTGGCTGCAACGGTCGGGACCATGCTTATCCTCGGAACGACGCTTGTTGTCATTCTTGTCTGCATCAACATGATTTTTCAGTACCGCGCCATGGATGGCCGGACCGCCTTCTGGCTCGCAGTAAAGATCGGACTCATAGGCATATTCGCTACGAATTGGGTGCAGTTCAACGCTTTCTCCTCAGCCATTCTGAGCGGAATTGACAGTATCGCCGGATCACTTGTCGCCTCGGTTGGAGGTGGCACGCCCGGTCCGTCTGGCACATTCGCCGAAGAATTTGACGACCTTATCGCTTCGTTCGGGGACTACCTGAACGCCGCCGGTTCCGAGCTGAACTGGATGGCGGGTGCGCTGTTGGATACACTTGGCGTTTTGATGCTTTCGATCCTAGGCGGGCTTGCTGCTTTCATTATCGTTGCATCGCGCCTGATGATCGCGCTTTTGATCGGAATGGCTCCTATTATGATTTTCCTGACTCTTTTTGAGGTCACCAAGGATTACTTTGCACGATGGCTGTCGGCGCTCATCTCATTCGCCATGTACCCCATTGTTGTCGCAGGCGTATTTTCAACGATCACGGGTGTTTCGCGCGCGCTGTTGGCTGAACTTGGGGATCCCGAGGGCGCATCAAATATCGGGGCTCTAATCCCGTTCTTCATGATGGTGCTCATGGCCAAAGGTTTCCTGTTTGCGACACCCTTCATCGTTCGATCCATTTCCGGGAACATAATGATGCCCGCTTTGTCAGCAGGGTTTGGCGGAAGCTATGCATTCGCCCGTGGCCTCGCTGGCAGCCAGCAGGTTTACAACCGATATGCTATCGGTGGGGCGACGGGGGCAGAGTACGCTGCTCTCCGAGCGCGGCAGTTCGTTGGGGTTCAGTCACTGCCGACACGGCCGAATTCAGGGGGCGGCGCAACGCCAAGTCCGGCCAACGCTTCCACTGGCGCTGGGGCCCAGATGATGGCGCAGCTTGCTAGGCTGAGCAGATTGGGAAGACGCTAACGACGTCCGTAATGATGGGACGAAGGGGTACTTGGGGGGACTTTCCGGCATTAGCTGCTCAATGCTCTAACGTCGGCAATGCGGGACAAAGTGACCATATTGAATTCGGCCAAAAAGAGCCTTGAAAATCCTCAAAGATTCCCAGAACATTGACGTTGAAGGGAAAACAAATGGCAATGTGCGGTTATCGAACTGGTGTGATCATGGATGGTTCACGCCCCAATTGGCAAAACAATGCAGAACGTCCCATAGCTTGGTCGGCGTGGTATCCCACAGAAGATGATGGCCGCGTTGAACAACCTTCAGGACAGTTCTTTGACTTAGGCGACGTGATCAGGGATGCTACTCTAACCGCAAAGAAGAAATTTCCTGTTGTGTTGTTGTCGCATGGCACTGGCGGAACCGCAGAGAGCATTGGTTGGCTTGCACGGACCCTCGCTTGCAAGGGCTATGTGGTCTTAGGTGCAAACCACCATGGGAACACTGGTTTGGAGCCGTACCTCGCAGAAGGTTTCCTGTGTTGGTGGGAACGCGCAACAGACCTTTCCATGCTGCTTACATCAATCGGATCAATGGGGTTCTTTGCCAACAGCCTTGATTTAGATCAGGTATCAGCGATTGGTTTTTCACTTGGTGGCCATACAGTTATGGCTTTGGCGGGAGCTGAAACCTCGTTAGATGAATTTGATGCTTGGCGCGGTGCCAATAATATTACTGATGGCGGCCCAAAAGAGTTCCCAGATGCAGCGGATAGCATTCCAGCCCTTATTGAAACGTCGAAAGCGTTTTGCCAATCCTGGGCGCGGCACGGGGATGTTTTTACAGATAAACGGATCAAATCGGTTGTCGCGATTGCTCCTGCACCGCCAATCCGCTCCTTTACCCCGCAGTCCATCATTCAGCTACAGCTGCCTATGACGATACTCACAGGCAGCGCCGACCACGAAGCGCCGTCAGAGCATTGCGCCGATTGGCTTATGAAGCAAAACAAGAGCTTTAATAGGCATGATCTTGGGAGGTACGTGGGGCACTACACCTTCTTGGAATACCCTTCTGACAAGTCGCTCGTTGGAAAGGTCGACATCTTTTCGGATCATGAGACCGTCGACCGAATGGAAGTGCATAAAAAAGCCGCGAAAATCGTGTTCCAAGCTTTTGGGTGAGTGTGTCATAAGGGCTCGAAGCGGTCATTGCCGGTAAGTTTTAATCAATTGGGAGCGAATGCTTTCTTTTGAAATGGTGCCTGAAGGATTGCAACCGCAGCGAACGGCTGCAATCTCCCCATATGCGAAACTTAATCAATTTACATCAAAGGTCGGCTTCGCGCCCAATGTTACCTACCGATCTTCCAATTTCGATACCGGACTGCTTTTCCCAATGCGCGGCTCAGTGCCTGCCAGTAGCCGCTGAATATTGGCATGATGGAGTATAATCACGTAAATGCTGCCTGCGAGCACAAGTAGCCGAAAGGGCATTGGCTGCTCCACAACAAAGATGAAGGCGACAGCCGCGAGCACTGACAACATAGAAGCAAGGGAAACTATCCGGAAAGCTGCGAGTACAACGCCAAACACCAGCGCAGCGCCCAGCCCAACGGGCCAAGACATCGCCAACAAAACTCCTAACCCAGTCGCTGCGGATTTGCCACCCGCAAAACTCAACCAAATAGAACGGCTATGCCCCAATAAGACGGCAAGCCCAGCCAAGGAGACAGCCCAAGGCACCCAACTTTGCAGGCTAAGCATTGTTGGTGGTGGGATGGTCGAAATTGTCGAAAGACCAGAGTAAAACCATTGGGCAAAGACGACTGCCGCTACACCTTTCAGCACGTCTATAACGAGCACTGCGGACGCGGGCCATTTACCCACAGTTCGCAATACGTTGGTTGCTCCAACTGATTTGGAGCCATGCTCTCGGATATCGATTCCCTTGAGCAGTTTTCCAGCCAGAAAACCCGTGGGGGTAGAACCGAAGAGATAGGCTACCGCCAAACCAACTACGCTCGCCAGCCAGAAATCCATGATATTCACCTCCGTATTCTAACCTTATTCAACGATCACTAAGTCGTCTACCTTTTGAGAGCCGCGAACCAAAACTACATCTCACCAAACGCAGCAACGGTCACTTTGTCCCGCATTGCCGTCATTAGTGGAACTTGCAGCGAACGGCTGGAAGGAGCCCCTAGTGACCGTTTCTACGACGCTGCGGACGTCCGCTTTTGAAGCTCTACCTTTCTTGTAGAGCAAGCCGCAGACCGAGCGCGCAATAGATGCTGCCGACCACCTTACCCTGCCATTTCAGCACTGTTGGATTGCGGCGAAGAAAGTTTCCGAGACCACCAGCACTGACTGCAAAAACGATTGTACTGAAGAACCCGATGAAAGCGAACAGAACGCCAAGAATGGTCAGTTGAATGACGACTGACCCGTTTTCCGGCTTCACGAATTGAGGCAAGAAGGCCAGAAAGAAAAGTGCTGTTTTAGGGTTTAATAACTCGGCCAGAATAGCCTGCCGAAAGGCTTGGGGTGCTGTGATCGGCGTTTGTCCCTTCCCGCCTAGCGAGGTCGGAGACTTTTCAACAATCGCCCTGATACCGAGATAAATGAGGTATGCAGCGCCCATATACTTGATGATGCTAAAGAGAACGGCGGATGTCGCGATGACTGCCGAAATCCCGACTACGGCTAAAAAAGTGTGAACGATGTCTCCAGCGGTGATCCCTGCTCCCGTCGCAATCCCCACCCGCGTTCCCGAAGTCGTAGCGCGAGCCACAGTCAGCAGAGTTGCCGGGCCGGGTATAAAAACGAAACCCAGTACAATTGCGACGTAGGTGATTAGTGTGGCTTGGTCGATCATGCTCAAAATCCTTAGAAAATTCTTGAGGTACATCAAGACAGGGAACGGTCAGTGAAGCAAGTTCAGCTTTCAGGCAGTTGCTACAAATGGCACATCGTTCTGGTTGGCATTGGCTAACCTTAGCTTTCGTGGCTCTCGCGCCGTTTCTAGCGGCCCCCAAGAGCAAGCCGGAGACCGAGCAGAATGAATGTTCCGGCAAATGAGCGTTTCAGCCACAACATGACATTAGGTCGTGATATCACATGATCGCGTGCGGCAGAGGCGCACGCGCCGTAAATGACGAAGACACCAAATGTCATCGCCATGAAAGCCAATGCGAGAGCTGTCATCGCTATCGTCGGCTGCGAAGAAGCTGGCGGCACGAACTGGGGAAGAAATGCCAAAAAGAACAGCGATAGTTTTGGGTTCAGAGCGTTGAGCAGTATCCCGTCGCAGATCAGACGATATGCACCTGTCGGTTCATTGTTCTCGGAAACCGCCAAGGCGCTGTCATCCCGAAACATCCCCCACGCCATGTAGAATAGGTAGGCGACGCCCAACCATTGGACAATCTGGAATGCTAACGCGCTCGTCTGAAGAATTGCGGCAAGTCCTAAGATGGAGGCGACCGCATGAGGAATGATTCCGAAGGTGCAGCCCACTGCCGCAATAACGGAAGGTGCGAAGCCGCGACCAAGCCCAATAGCGAGCGTGTAGATGACGCCAGTGCCAGGCAGAATACAAACGATGAAAGCCATGACCAGAAACTCGATGCTCATATCAGCGGTGCAGCATCTGTGTCGAAAGTGCCTGTAGCCTTTGCAATATGCCCCTTTGTTAGCGAGCTGTTCCAGACGCCGAATATTTGATCGGCCAATCGGTCACGCAGCGCAACCACATCGACTTTTGCTGTCTCATGTAAACCTTCGATCACGATCAATGCATCGCTGGTGGAAGCCTGAATAGCGGATAATCCGCTTTGGCGATTGACCCACCGACGAGCATGCACGTTCTCCGTGTCGTCGCAGAAGATGATTTCACCATTCTCTGGCGTTTCACTATCCCCGCCGAAGGTTTGATATAGTTCATGACCCCTTGCCGGACAGACCTGCATATTCCCATCAACTTTCGCTAAATCGAACGCTGCAACAGGGAGAGCGGCCATCGCAGACGCCGCGTTACATAAATCGACCAATGGATGAAGATGTGGTAGAGAGCCATACTGCCTTAAGCGCCGTAGGAGAGCTTCCGAAGCACAGCGCACCTTCGTAGGCTTGAAACCCATTTTCGCGTAAGCTGCCCGCCAAGCCTGTATTTCTGCTAATGTACTTTCTATACCGTCACCCAATCGAGCCTTGGCCGAATTTTCGAAGTCACGCACCTGCACATCGGTATCAACTTTGGTGTTGATGCCGGAGACGACAAGCAAGCCAGTATGCAGAAGAGGGAATGTGTCCGCAATATGCGGCGCATAGGTGAATTTCATATGTTAGGCCTTCGGGATAGAATTTGGCCCAACCTAATCCCTGTTACTAAGGCGCGTCTTGAATGATATTGCCTATGTTTGACTGGTACCGTCCAGGTGGTAAGCCAAATTGCCGCGTAAATGCGCGTGTCATGTGGCTTTGATCCGCGAAACCCAATTCCGCTGCAACAGATGCAGGACTATCGCCAGACGCGAGTGCGCGGCGTGCATGCCGAAGTCGTAATTGCATTGCGTAATCGTGGGGCGTTGCGCCTGTCTCACGTTTGAAGCGTCGCAAAGCTCCGGTCTTGCTCATACCCATAATTGTCGCAATCTCTTCGAGGGTAGGAGGTGTATCGAGGTTGTCATTCACACGCTGCAAAACGTGCTGCGTGCCCCTTGAAGGGACGCGATCTCCGATGGGTGCAGACGGTGTAAGCAGGTCAGCGAATAAACCCGTCAGGCCTTCTTCCGCAGCAGATAGCTCGTTTTCTAAAAGTGAGTAGAAAATCGTTAAGATTGCCGATGCCACAGAGGGCGACTTCTGCGCGGCAAACTCAATTTCACGCGACGAGGCATTCGAACCAATCATTTCATCAACGACCGATGGCTCGACAAACAGCATTTTCCATGCCCTTAAACCGGAGACTGGTTTGCCATCATGCACCTCATTTGGACTTACCGCAATAACGTCGCCCGGACAGGCTTCAACCAAGCCCTCATTCGACCAAGAGACATGACCGCCAAACATCATCACGCCGATCCCATATTGGTCATGCGCGTGACGCGGGAAGATTCTCTTTGATGTAAGTGATATGGCTTCAACACCATCGAGACGGCGCGGCAGAAATTCAACGGAATGGGATTTTGGACATTGCATGATTTCAAAATAGCACGTCGCACTGGATCGTGTCGACTGGAAGTCCTTTTTGCTGATATAAAAACGATTGTTTCTATCAGGTTTTCGGCGAAGATAATTGAAGCGGACCTTCGTGCAGAGCGCAGCATCCGGTAGTTTGGGCTCTTTCTGGCCGTTCTCTGCGTTTTGATCGAATGGCCGCTTAGCAATCACCCAACTTCCTAAGTAGAGACAAGTGCACCCGAAACCTCCCCTTCCAACCGATCCAAATCGCTGAGTGCCTCCTGGACTTCCGTCAAATCTGCATCTGTGGGATCGTCATGTACGAGTCCGGCCTTCTCCTCAAAGTTCATCTCGATCTGCCGCTGATCATCGGCGAATACCGCTGCCTGAACTTCCTTTGCCTGGTCGCGCTTAACGGTCGGTTTTGCGGCAGTCTTGGGACGTTCCGGCTGCGCGTCGATGGCTTCACCGTCACGCGCGCTGCCTGAACCTGAAGGTGCGCCTTTTGGTTCGGTATGTTGTACACGACCAGTCACCTGATCTGAGGCCACCTGAGGACCCGGAAACGGCAAGTCCCCCTCCTGAGCTGCGTGAATATTCTTAAAGAACGGGTCATCGTAATACACAATCCGCTTCGCCCGGATCGGCATCTGCGCATCGACGACAACGATGATCTCGTCGAGCGGTAACCGACGCGCCTCATCCTCTGGCAAGAGCGCAGTTTCCTCGGTTCGCTCCGACTGGCTACGCCCTTCAAATGGGTTCTTGCCGACGGAGCGGGATCGGGTGACGACGGTTTTGGTGGTCTTCCCGACGGCCTTGCTCAGTTCTTCGACGGTCTTCTCATCCGACGGTGTCAGGTAGAGTTTCACACCGGCATTGCCCTGGAGCGCGCGCCGCGTGTTCTCGCCGTATAATTCATCGATAGCCGGAATGGTCTGGGTGACGATGGCTAGGTGCCCGCGATAGTGGCGCAACACCTCGATACTCTCCGCCACGATCGGCATCTTGCCGAGCCGGTTGAACTCGTCGAGCATGATCATCACTGGCCAAGGCTCGTCGGGACCGGGCTCCTTATCCAGCAGCGCTGAGAGCAGGTCGGAAAACAACAATCGGATCAGCGGCGCCAGCGGTTTCACCATGAGTGGCTGAACAACGAGGTAGACGCTGAACGGTTTCTTGCGGATCGTCCGGAAATCAAAGTCTGACACTGCCGTCGCATCATCAATTGCCGGGTTCTGCCATTGATCGAGGCCTGAGGTCATCAGCAGTGAGATATAGGAGGTCAGTGTGTCGTTGTTGGTCGACGCCAGCCGCGTGAATATCAGCTTGGCCGCCGCGTTCTCGACCTCGTGCGAGCGCGCCACATATTCCTTTTGTTTGTTCCCGCCGGAGGCTGAGATACGATAGATCTCGCCCAAGGTGGGTTTGCGGCGCTGGAAGGCAAGAAGGCCTGCTGCGACGAAGAGATCGATGCCGCCCTTGAGAAGCCCCTGGACCCGGTCGTTGTCATTCTGCAGGAAGAGCGTGGCCAGGAGCTGAAGTTCCATTTGCTGCCTTGCCGGGTCTTCGAGCTCGTAGATGCGCAGAAGCGGGTTGTAGCGGTGCGTCCGCTTGTTCTCCCAATCTGTCGGTGCGAAGCGGAACACCTCGTCGCCCTGCGCAGCCCGATGCCGGGCAGTGGCCTCATAGCATTCGCCCTTCACATCGAGCGTAACGCATGAGCCCTGCCAGGTCAGCAAGTTTGGGATCACGAACCCGACCGTTTTGCCGCGCCCGGTTGGGGCCACGATCAGCGCGTGCGGCAGGGTCGTTGAGCTCAGGTATGGGGTGCGGGATGTCGGCTTGCCCAATTTTCCGATTATGAAGCCAGTCCCCGGCGAGCCAAAAAATCCGTTACGCTTCATCTCGCGTCGCGTTTGCCAATGCGTGTAGCCGAAACGGGTGAGCGTCGAGCCCGACATAGCAAGGCTTATCATCAAACCC
>JAFLKA010000142.1 GCA_022712735.1 Marinosulfonomonas sp.
ATAATCATCGGCAACGATGGTTACTCCGGCAATCCCTGGTTCAACAGGGCCGCCACGCTGACGGTCCATCGTGTGGGACAAGCGGGCATTGCCCACGTCTACCCAGTGGCGGTAATCTCCTGAGGTCGCAATGGCGGCGTCCTGAAGCTCGAGCAAGGAAAGCGGCAGGCGATTATCATAATCAGGCTTCTCGATGGCGACAGTCCAGGGCAAACCATCGGCCTGCCTGCCTTTGCAGCGCAATTCCCCATCCAGACCCACCAAGGCCGATGGAATCTCATGGTCTTCACAAACCTGCATCATCCGGTCCACACCATAGCCTTTGGCAATGCCTGACAGATCAATGGCCATCGGGGCACGTTTGCGGGCGCGAAGTGCCACTTCATCAAGCTCCAGAGTATCTTGGGCGGGTTGGCGATTGCGGCCCAGATTGGCGCGGATGGCATCCACATCCGGGTCGGCAGCGTTGAATCCCCAAGCGACCACCAAATCCCCCAGACCAATGTCAAAGGCCCCGTCAGATGCTTGCCCGATGTCCAGCCCCCGTTTCAGCACTTCCATCAATTCGGTCGGAACATCGACCCAATGCCCAACGGGTGCTGCGTTCAGGCGCATCAGGTCGCTTTCGGGCTTCCAGGTGGACATTTGGGCGTCTACCTGAGCCAACGCAAGGGCAAGTGCCGCTTCCAGCCCTGCGATGTCAGTTCCGTTCGGAACACCAAGATCGGCGCTCCAGCGGGTTCCCATCACTGGTCCACCCAGTTTGATGTGGGTCAGATCAGTAGACATCTTCGACATACCTTCCTTGCGCTTTCAGATATGCCGGCTCCAGCCCATGCGGTAGCAGAATGTCGTCGAGTGATTTGGCCACACCTGCGGCCATGTCGCGTCCGCCACAGACCAGAATCTGTGCGCCATCCTTGATCAGGGCGGTGATCCGCGCTGCATCACGCCGCAACAGGTCCTGAACGTAAGCGCGCTCTTGTTCGCGTGAACAGGCCAGATTGACCGCGCTCAGATACTTGGCCGACTGCCATTCCAACATTTCCGTGTCGTAGAGAAAGTCAGGTTTTGCGTGGCGAACCCCGAAATAGAGATGCATCGGGCGCTGGCTTGTATTGGCGCGCACAAAGCCCGCCAGCGGGCCAATGCCGGTGCCCGCCCCGATCAGGATCACCGGCTTGTGGCCCTTTGAGGGGCGAAACTCCGGGTTGGGGCGAATGAAGCCTTCGATGCTGTCGCCGACCTCCATCGCCATCAATTGACCAGAACACAACCCGTTGGGATGTTTCTTGACGCAAATCTCGACCCAGCCGTCGCGGCTGCTGCTGGCCAGCGAATAATGCCGCGCCACATCCGAACCTTCCGGCAAAATTCCCAACAGGTCTCCTGCCTCAAATCGCTTCCAGCCACGTCCCATAAGGCGCTCCAGAATACTGGATTGTGGCAAGGCAAAGCGCAGAATGGCGATGGGGGCCTGAACCTCTTGTCCATAGTCGCGGCGCGAGATCAGGGTCAGATGGTGGCTGCGAGGCCTGAGAGGGTCATGCACCAGATCCAGATCGTGGCCAAGCGCCGCCCCAAGGGCCTGACCCCAGCGGGCAAAATCCTGTGGTGACTGGCGGTCAACCGTGTCCAGCGGGATCAGCTGTTGCCAGCCCTTGTCCCGCGTCGCGGCAACCACATCCTTGGCAAAGCCACAAAAAGCCGGAAACTGATGGTCTCCAAAGCCGAGAACGGAAAGTTTAGCGGCTGGTGGGGTTTTTTGACCGTTCAGCTTATCCAGAAAGCCCGAAGCCGAGGCCGGTGCAACCCCGTCGCCATAGGTGGCTGCCAGCACGATGATCTGTTTGGCCTGTTTGTATTTGGCCGGATCAAACCGCGACATCGGCCCGGAATGCACCGAATGACCTGCCGCCATCAGCGCCTTTTGCAGTGTCGCGGCAAAGCCCCAGCTGCTGCCACCTTCAGACCCGACAAGGATCACCGTGTCGGCCCGCGGCGCTGCAACACCTTTGGGCATGCGCGGCCGCGAACGGCGGGCAGCCCACCAGAGGATCACGCCCGTAACAACCAGAACCGGCACGCCCAGGACCATCAACCCCATGACAAGGCCAAGAGCCCAGGCCCCCTGGCCGGTATGCAGCATGTAGATGGTTTCGTTCAGGCGTTGCCACGGTCCTGCATCCTGCCATACCAGCAGCGTTCCTGTGCCCTGATCGACATAGCCTTCGCCTTCATCGGTTTGCAATGTGAACACATCCGTTGGATCGCCCGCATAGGGAAAGGTTAGTTCCCTTAGCTGCGATATCGGAGTTTGAGCCAATGTAGAAATCTCGGCCACAGGATACTCCATTTCTCCGCTGACGTCCCGCGGGAAGGCCGGTGTGCCGTTTTCCTGAGGCAGAATCTCAAATGTATCCAATGCCATGACCAGCGCCGTTGCAGAAGCCAGTATCAGCCCCGCTGCGCTGAGCCGGCTTATCTCGACATGTAGTCGGCCTGCGAGCGGGCCACGCGTGCGCGCAAAAAAATGCCGCCAGCCGCCCATCCTGCGTGCCACTAGAAATAGCCCGGATACACTCAAAACCAGGATCGACAGCGCCCCTGCCGCCGTAGCCAACCGCCCGCCGTCGCCGAGCAACAATGAACGGTGCAGATTGGTCAGCCAACGCACTGTTACACTTCGCTCATGGGGCGCGACCCCTGTCCCGGTTGCGGGGTCAATCACAACCGCTCCGGCCACGTCATCGGCAAAGTAAAACGCGGTGATCTTACCCGAAGGGGCGCGTCTGATTTGTTCAACACCGGGGTAGTTGTCTGCTATCCGCTCGGCCAGCTGCGCCACGCTCAATGCGGGCTCAGACTGGGCTGGGGTGTTCAGCTTTTCCCAGGCAGGAATGACCGAAAGGGTCACGCCGCTAATTGAAATCACCAGAACCAGAACGGTCGCAAGCAGACCGGCGTATTTATGCAGGGCACGTAGCATATTGGGCATCCTTTGAAAGACGTTCAGGCCTTACTGAAAGGTGAAACTGTCGACATAGCGCCGCCCGCTCACCGGCTTTCCGGCATTGGCACTGGTCAATGGCACAACTACGTCCGACGGGCTGTCGCGCATATCTTCAGCCGATGCGTCGATCCGCAATTCATAGCCTGCGTCAAACAATGCGTCTGACAGATCCAGTGTGATCTTGAGCGTGCGACCCGCCCCGACGCTGGCACCGGTGATGCCGCTGATTTGGGCAGGATCACCGCCGGTGGCCCGATACCAGTCAGACAAATGTTTGTAATACTTCGATTTGCCGCCAGCCATCCACAGCGTGCCTTTGTAGGTGCCACTGGTATCTGTCACATAAATCGCAAGATACGCTCCATCGCCGCCGTAGTTCTTGAGCTGGGTGGTGAATGTGACGGGTTTGGCCATAACCGCACCCGGAAGGGCGATTGCGACGCTCAGGGCCAGTGCGGACAAGGTGGATTTCATTGCTCAATCTCCAAAGTTTGTTTTCTATGAATTATCTAACAACACTGCCTGACCGCTGCCTGACGATGAGTGCGAAACTGCTTCAGGTTTCTGTCAGGTTTGATCTTGTGAGTAGATGAAAAATGGCCCCGCTTTTGGTGATTGAAAGCGGAGCCAGGGGGGGACGTTCAAGGCGTCAGGATTGGTCGTCAGGACCAGGAGCCGGTTTGTTACCAGTGATCATTGCCAAGGCCAGCTTTTCCTTGTGCCGGGTGCTGGCATAAATCACTCCTGCCACATGCAGGACAATCAGCAGCAACAACAGGTTGGCCAGAACCTCGTGGACCTCTTCCAGTGCGTCGTCATCATGATCATCCCGACGATGATCTTCGCCCCCGTCCGAGTCGGCGTATGCCGGGGCCACTATCGTAGACATTGCAGGCAACATCGCCCTGCGCTCCGGTTCACCCAGCATCCAGCCGGTAACCCCGGTGGCCGTGGTCGTGGATAACAACGCCACCACCATCAGAGCCCCCAACGGGTTATGCCCAATATAACGTTTTTCCCGACGGTGCAGCACATCCTTCGAATAGGAGATCGCGTCACCCACGCTGGGGACAAATTGACTGAACCGCGCGTATCTGGACCCGATCAGGCCCCAGATCAACCGGAAACCGATCAGCCCAAGTGCGATGTAGCCGACCCATTCATGCCAGGCCTCAATCTCTTCGGCTGTCAACCATGCGGCGGCAATGGTAGCCACGAGACCCCAGTGAAACACGCGAACTGCCGGATCCCATACGCGTATCATTCAACAATGACCTTTGGTGGGCTACCAGGTGTGAACAGGCCATTATCCGGCGGGTTCACAGGTGTGATCTCGGTTGTGCCATTGCGGTTCTGGCGCTTGTGGCCGCGATCATCGTCATCATCGTCTTCATACTCAAACTCAACGATTGCCAGGGTCTCAGGGTCAACCTTGACCTCTATCTCGCGACCGGACTGATCGTGGCCTTTGATCTCGTAACAGCCGTCATCAATCTTAACGCGCCGTACGCTCCAGCCTTGCTCGGCGGCCATGGAGCGGACAGCGTCACGTGTTTGCCATTTTGACATCGGTACAAAACAATCATCGTCATCTGCCCAGACCAGAGTGCCGACGGATACAACCGCCAGAGCGCTCATCAACAACAGGGGCTTTTTCATTTTTCTTCTCCCGATTTGGGTTATCTCATCTCTTTATGACGCCCGATACTGACGCCAACCTTAAGGGGATTCCTCTTTCTGCTTCAGGTGGCTGTCAGCTTTGTGCAATATAACGGGGCTAATCTGACAAGCAGGACATGGGACGACCAACATGCGGGTGCTATTGATCGAAGATGACACGGTTCTGGGCGCTGCGGTGCGTGACCAGATCCGGGCCGAAGGCCATTCGGTTGACTGGGTCATCCGTCTGGACGAAGCCCGTGAATACCTGACCAGCGCATCTTATGGTCTTTTATTGCTGGACCTGATGTTGCCCGATGGCCGGGGACTGTCGCTTCTTGGCGAATTACGTAAACGCGGCGATGTCACCCCGGTGATCATCCTGACCGCGCTGGACCAGATTAGCGACCGGATTGCAGGACTGAATGCAGGGGCGGACGACTATATGGTCAAACCCTTCGACCTGGCTGAACTTTCGGCACGGCTGGCAGCCGTAGCCCGCCGTTATTCCGGCAATCCGAACCCGCTGGTCACAATTGGCAGCCTCGAAATTGACCTGGCCGCAAAATCTGTCCGGCGCGACGGCAGGCTGGTGCCGCTGACCGCGCGCGAATGGGTTCTGTTCGAAGGCTTTGTGCAACATCCCGGTCAAATCCTGTCCAAGGCACAGTTGGAAGAGCGGCTTTACGCCTTTGACACCGAAGTCGAGAGCAACACAATCGAGGTGCATATCAGCCGCCTTCGCAAAAAGCTGGACAAGGGCGCCATTGAAACGGTGCGCGGCCTTGGCTATCGGTTGGGAGGCGCGTCTTGAGCCTGCGCTTGCCAAAATCCCTGCATGGGCGTTTGGCGCTGTCTGTCGGGATAGGTGTGGCAGCGTTATGGGTCATCACCGCCCTGATCACCGCCACAATCATTCGCCATGAAATCAACGAGGTTTTTGACAGTGCGCTGGAAGAAACCGGGCAACGCATTCTGCCTCTTGCCATCAAGGAGTTTCTTGAGCGTGAAGATGATGGCACTGAACAGCTGATTACGACTCTTCGCGAGCACGATGAGTTTCTGACATATGTGGTGCGCGACGCCTCCGGGCGAGTTCTGCTGCGGTCCCATGACGCCGATCTGGATGATTTTCCACCGATCAAGAACACCGGATTTATGGAAACCTCTACGCATCGGATTTATTATGATGCTGCCCTTGGCGGAGATTTTAGCATCGCCATCGCCGAGCCGCTGGATCACCGTAGTGAAGTTTCTCGGGAAACTTTTTTGGCATTGGGGTTTCCACTGCTTTTTCTCCTGCCGTTGATGCTGGCGGGAATATGGATTCTGGTGAGCCTCATGTTGCGCCCCTTGCGTGGGTTTGCGATCGAGGTCGCCACGCGGGACGGCCAGAACCTAGCACAAGTGAATGTGGGAGGATTGCCCGCTGAAATTGCGCCTGTTGGCGAAGCAGTGAACCTGCTTCTGGACCGCCTTCAGCGCACGCTGGACGCGGAACGCAGCTTTGCCGCCAATGCGGCGCATGAGTTGCGAACCCCGGTTGCCGCAGCTCTGGCACAAACGCAGCGCCTGTTAGTAGAAACAGACGAGGACACCACCACATGCCAGCGCGCCAAGGACATCGAGGCGTCTCTGAAACGATTGACCCGTCTTTCGGAAAAGCTGATGCAGATGGCACGGGCGGAAGGTGCGAACCTGTGCGCACAAACCCCGCATGATCTTTCGCTGGTGCTGCGGATGGTTACGGAAGATCTGAGCAATGCAGACGTTGGCCAAAGATTGAATTTGGAGGTGCCAGACAATCCTGTAATGTCAAATATTGATCCCGACGCCTTTGCCATTCTCGCCCGTAACCTACTGGAAAACGCGCTGCACCACGGCGAATCTGGCGGTCCAGTCAGCGTTTCCCTGATGCCCGATGGCACTCTTCGCGTTGCAAACAAGGGCCCTGTCGTTCCGCCAGAGGTGCTTGGTGAACTGACACAACGATTTGCCCGAGGCCAAACCCCGGCCAAGGGGAGCGGCCTTGGCCTGGCGATTGTACAGACAATTGCTCAGGGGATCGGGGCAAAGCTGGAAATTCTCTCACCGGCGACGAACTGCAAGGATGGTTTTGAGGTGATGGTTCATCCAAACGATTCCTGAAGGCCCGCGCGGCCCGTCTAAAAAACGCCAGAGCATGACTTAAAGAATCTCCGGATTCGATCCGAAATCCAGCTCGTGATGCCAGATAGGCGATAACTTTCCGTGTGGTGAAAAACTATCTTTCTCCTTGGCTGATTACCTGGTTTCACCTTTGGTTCTCTGAAATTCACGAACCGTGGCTCACACTCTGTGCAAACTCGTCGTTATGGACAAGATTGAACGATTTGGGCATGCCCGCGCGACCCGGTACAGAGTCGCCTACTGACACTCAATGCTTCGTCGGTTTGGGAGTCAGTGGGTGCATTGGATTGGTGTGGTCGAGATTTTGTAGCAGTGATCATACGTCTCCAGAGAAGCCGTCTCGCCCTATGAATGTCGGAGAAATTCTGGGCAACTTCTGGGAAATCCGCACCGGCACTACCAGTGCGTAGGGGATGAAAATCGCTGAAATTGAGAGCGGTAACAGACAAAGTTCCGCGCGTGGACCGTGTTTTTACAAATCAGCCCCTAGCACCACCTACGAGACGTCAAATTTGCTCGAACATCAGTAAATGGAACTTTGCAATCTGATGTCACTACGCCAAGTACAATTCCCGAGAACCGCCATTCGCTCGAAACGCAGCATTTGGTAAACTGGGCTCTTTCCAGCCGTTCGCTGCATTTTGAACGAACGGCAGCTTTTCTAAACTGAGGCGAGCCTACGCCCGGCCACTCTGACCGTTGGGTCAATGTTGTGACGGAAAAGCCAAACATTCGTGACGTTCAACACCGATCTTGTTTTTGTGGTCCCTTGGAGTTCGGACAAGCCGAACGCCACTGCGGGACGTATTAGGGGCCTGTTCCGGCCCCCTTTTGCGCAAAAAATAGACAAGGCCGTGTCCTCGCTGCGCTGCGGGCCGCACCAACCTAGTCGATTTCTCACTCCAAATTCCCCGACCCTGTCTTTCATCGCATTCAGATTTTCAGGAGCAGCCCAAAAGGGCTTTCCAAAAAATCAGTCACCAAATGGGCACCAAGCCCAAACGGTCACACCACAAAGGAAACGTAGAAAATGAACCATTGGGAAACTCACCTTTACGGCTTTGCAGTAGCATTAGCACAGGGCGAAAAAATCAAACCTGAAAACCTTCAGGGGATGCGCGACAAAGCAATCAAACACGGTCATACCGAAGAAGAATGCATTTTTGTTGAAGGTAATGCACAACTTTACATCGCCAAGGGCATTTCAAACCATGATGAAAACCGCGAAAATGTAGCACTAACAGCGCAATTTTCCCAAAAGAGCAGAACGCATATGGTTTGCGCTATGTGCGGCTCAACCGATGTTCGCGCCGATGCATATGCCGAATGGGACGCCGATGCAGGTCAATGGGTTTTGCACTCAACATATGACGAAAAACACTGTGAAAACTGCGAAATCAGCACCAGCCTTATAGAAGTCGATGAAGCAACGCAGATTGAAATTCAAGCGTTTGGAATGGTCAACTTCGAAGAGGGTTCACGGCTTGCAGAGGATAACGAAACACCTGATTTTTATGACGTGATGGTGACAACAACGCCGTTTGATAGTGGTGTAATCCTCTCTTTGGAAGAACACGACGACATGACCGCCAAAGAGGCCGCGAAGGTTTTAACGGCGATGGTCGCAGCCTACCCAACGGCAGCAATCAGTAGCGTTAATTGCGATCTGGGGGCGGTTTAATGTCCCAAGTTGAACTTTTTGAACGCACCGACAAAGGCACTCATGGGGCTGTTTGGTGGGCTGGTAGTTGGGAATGCCGCAATAAAGACGGCTATTTTCAGGATCGAGAGGGCGGCAAAGGCCCGTGGTCATTCGTGATCTACGGTTTTGGTGACACCGACTGCATTGTCTACCGCCTCAATGACGCAGGAACGCCTGTGCATGATTGTGTGCCGATTGATGCAAATGACCGCATCACCATAAACGGCAAGAAATATGGCCGCAATAACTGGCGGCACTAGCCCGCCAGTTACCCCCTGCCCCACCAAACTTACCAAAACCTATTCGCGTCTAAACCGATGGAGATTGAACAATGAACATGCAGCCAACCGAAATTATATCCGAAGGCAACGAGCAACCCGCACCCGTGCCAGCAATCAAATCCCAAATTCAAGACATTGTGGCCGCTAGGGACGCCGCAATGCAAAAGATCGCCCAAGCCGCTGACGCACTGGACGCAGCCTATGCGCTGACGGCCGAGGCTGACGCCTTGGCCCGACAAGCCCAAATGGGGCGCAAGTATTGGGGCCTAGATCGTTCAAGCAACAATCACTTTCAGGCCCTTTACCCAAACGGCTTTAAACCCGCCGAGTCCGTCGAGATTTTCCGCCGCCAACTCGATGCCTCTGTTTGGTCGCACCTTTGGGAAACAACTGGTATCCGCGACATGATGGATGCAACCGCCGCCCGTGAGTTTGACCAAGGCTTGCGCGATGAAGTTCCACCCGTGACCCTCGATGATGTTAGAGCCACTTTTGAAACGCTTATGGGAAGTGCTGACATGATTTTTGCCCGTGGTCTTGCGACTGCTTTTTCACGGCTCGACAGGCGTTTCAAATCTCATGACGCTTTCAAGTTGGGAACGCGGATGATCGTTGATCGTGCCTTTTCCGAATATTCGGGCAGTTTCAACCGATCATGGGCCGAAGAAACCATTATCGACGTGGAGCGCGTTTTTGCCAAACTTGACGACCAAGCGCCTGATGGTCGCGGCTTGATCCAAGAAATCGACGCCGACCGCCCTAGCTATGGTGCGCAACAATCGCTTACCGAAAGCACCTATTTTCGCATCCGTGGTTTTTTGAATGGCAACGCACATTTGTGGTTCACTCGTGACGACCTTGTAGAGAAGGCCAACAAAATTTTAGCCAACTACTACGGCGAGGTTATCCCAGACGCCGCGCCAAAGGACGAAGACAGCGGGACGTTCACCATGCGGTCAAATCTGCCATCCAAAGACCTGCAATTCTACCACACACCAGACGGGGCAGTCGCGCAGGTTATGGAAAAACTCTACTACCGCGACGGTCAGCACATCTTGGAGCCAAGCGCGGGAACGGGCCATCTTGTGCGCCCGCTTCTTGCGAAGGGCCACAAAGTCACGGCGATTGAGATTCACGCCGACCGTGTTGCAAGGTTGCGCGACCTTGAAAGCCCAATGTGTAACGTGATCGACGGCAATTTCTTGAACCAACCTGCCAACCCCATTTTTGACGCGGTGGTCATGAACAGCCCATTTTATAAAACGCACTGGATCGATCATGTGCGCCACGCCTATGACTTTCTGAAAAATGACGGCCAGCTAATCGCCATCCTTCCAGTGTCGGCACAAGTTGGCGAAACCAAAGCCCACCTAGCGTTCCGCAGATGGGCAGAGAAGGCCAACGGCGGTAATAAGTGGGGGCTGTTCACCGATCTAAAGGAAGGCAGCTTTGCTGAGGCTGGAACCAACATCAACACCGTGATTTTGACCCTGCGCAAACGTAACTGACAAACAAATGCAGTCTGGATAAAACAATGGGCAGCCCTTACGGCTTATCCCATTGTTTTCCGTACATTGAGGACACCATGACCAACCCTAAACATATCGACATGACGCAATCAGATTGGTTGAGAAGCGCGAAAGCAGCGGCATTGCTACGCGATCCAGTTGATGCCTTACACGACGCCGAAGCCTTGGTGAATTTCGCTCAAAAGAGGCTGAACGCCCTTTTGAGCGGGGCCAAGACGTAGGCTTAACATACAGGTCGGATGGGGTGCCTAGAAACTCTTTTCATATTCATCTTCCCCTAAATATCCTCGGGGGAGTGCCAAAGGCACGGGGGCAGACAGCCCCCTACTCTTCACCATGCAGCCGCGTCGGTCGCGTCCCTTGAGATTTCCCCTGAAGGAGCAGCAGCCCACGAGCTGAAGAACGATTGTGCGGAATCGACGTGTTTTCAGAAGCCACGTCACTTTCAGTCGAATTTTCCCAAAATCATAGCCGTCTCTGTGAACAACAGACGGGCATCATACACAGCGCGGGAACCTGTCAACACCAAGCCCTCCGGGGCGCTACGCGCGTGTGGACAGGCCCCCTTTAACGCTGAGTAATCTTGCCCTGTTTATTCACTAAGGAGACAACCATGAAATACTTTCGCAAAAAATCTAATCGCCTTCGTCGTATCGCAGCGCGTCGTCTGAGAACAATCAGAAAACAGCTTCGCAAAATCGACTTGAGCATGAGCATTGAGCTTAATTTGCTGATCCTCAAAATCAAATTCACTATCAAGCGCCGCGAGAAGTAACGCGGCTGCATGGCAAAGCCCCATACAGGGCTTTTGCCTTTTCACCGCACTATCGGAAGATCCGAAAGCCGCGTGGTGTATCGCGGGCTGCGATGTTCAGCCCGAAGCTGCCAAGGCCGCTTTATGCCTTCACTGGCTAGCACCATCGTTTTTTTCCCAAACCTATCATTGATCAGATCGAGCGCCTTCATCGCCGCGCTTTCTTTGCCGCGTGGCGCGTCAAAGAGTGTTCGCGGGCGATCCTCAATCGGCAATAGATCATCGAGCATCACACCGGCTTTGGTGAATCCGAATTTCGCCGCCTGCCCTTTCGGCCATGCGGCGTTTGCGCACCGGCGCGCGGCTTGCACCAGCTCGAACGTATCAGAAGACATTGGCGTAATGCGCGTTGACCGCGAACCAGCATATTGCGGTCTGTCTTTTCTATGCCGGTTCGTGTGGAAAAACACCGTCAGCGTTCCCGCGACAAGCCCATGCTGGCGCAGTTTTTCCGCTGCGCGGGTCACATGCGCCGTCACGGCTTGAAATACAGTGTCGAAATCCATCATGGGCTGGCCTGACGACTGCGTGACAGCCATGCCTTTGCGTTGTGGCTCTACATCGTCAAAGGCAATACAAGCCTCGCCTTGTAGTTCCAAAACAATCCTTTCCAAAACAACCGTGCCTACGGCCCTAGCTTGTTTTGTCGGCATGTCCCGAAGATCCGCCGCTGTCCCGATACCAAGCTTTTGTAGCTTGGCATCTGTCTTGCGGCCAATGCCCCAAATTTTGCCAACTGGCACCATTGGCAAAAGCCAATCGGCCAGTGTGTCGTCCATCATGTCCAACACGCCGCCAAATATAGGGTTTTTTTTCGCAATATCATTTGCACATTTTGAAAGTGTCTTTGTCGGCGCGATTCCGATCCGCACCGGCACACCGATCCGTTGCAGCACTTCGCGCCGCATCGCCCTTGCGTGCGCTTCCCTGTCTTGGAACCCGCCGAAGTCCAAGAAACATTCGTCTATCGAGTAAATTTCAACCTTTGGCGTAAAGTCCTCGTAGACCTCCACAATGCGGCGGCTTATGTCGCCGTAGAGCGTATAGTTTGAACTGAAAACCCGAACACCATGCGCATTAATTTTGTCGCGTAGCAGGTGCAGTGGTTCGCCCATTTTGATGCCAAGTGCCTTGGCCTCGTCAGATCGAGCCACGGCGCACCCATCATTATTTGACAGCACAATTACAGGGACATTCTTCAATGTGGGGTCAAAAATCCGTTCGGCAGACACGTAGAAATTGGCGCTATCAGAAATCGCAATTGGTCGTTTCATTCCAACTCGTACCGCCGAACGACACCAGCGATCACGCCCCATATTTCGCTATCCTCTGT